>CALPSU020000220.1 GCA_943326315.2 Chryseobacterium gleum | reverse complement strand
ATTCATCCATTGGCGCAGAGACCACTAAATTCGGAATACAACGCATATACGCTAAATCATAAGCTCCATGATGTGTTGCGCCGTCTGCTCCAACTAATCCACCTCGATCCAAACAGAATACTACATTTAAATTTTGAAGAGCAACATCGTGCAATACCTGATCATAAGCACGTTGCATAAACGAAGAGTAGATATTGCAAAAAGGCACCATTCCTTGGGTTGCTAAACCTGCTGAAAATGTCACTGCATGTTGCTCAGCTATGCCGACATCAAAAGATCGATTAGGCATTGCTTCCATCATAATATTTAAAGAACATCCTGAAGGCATAGCAGGTGTAACACCCATTATTTTTTCATTTTGTTCGGCTAATTCTACGATTGTATGACCAAAAACATCTTGGTATTTTGGTGGCTCAGGCGTTTTCGGAACAATTTTAACAATCTCTCCAGTTTCTTTATTAAAAACCCCTGGAGCATGCCATTTAGTAGGATTTCCCTCTTCAGAATATTTATATCCTTTTCCTTTCATTGTTACAATGTGCAACAATTTCGGACCAGGAATATCTTTCAAATCTTCCATCACTTTCGCTAAACCGATTACATCGTGCCCATCTACAGGACCGAAATAACGAAAATTGAATGATTCAAATAGATTACTTTGTCTTAATAATGATCCCTTTAAAGCAGTTGAAATTTTTGAAGCAACTGTTTGTGCATCCGGTCCAAATTTGGAAATTTTTCCTAATAATTTCCAAACTTCATCCTTCACTTTGTTATACGTATGCGAAGTTGTAATATCTGTTAAGTATTCTTTTAGAGCTCCAACAGAATTATCAATTGACATGCAGTTGTCGTTTAGAACAACTAAAAGATTTGCATCTTTTTCAAATCCTGCATGGTTCAATCCTTCGAAAGCCATTCCTGCAGTCATCGCTCCATCGCCAATCACAGCAATGTGTTGACGATTTTTTTCTCCTTTGTAATGATTTGCAACTGCCATACCTAAAGCAGCTGAAATGGAAGTTGAAGAGTGACCAACACCAAATGTATCGTATTCACTTTCAGAACGTTTTGGGAATCCTGATATTCCGCCTTTTATTCTGTTTGTATGAAACACCGAACGACGTCCAGTTAATATTTTATGTCCATAAGCTTGATGTCCAACATCCCAAACAAGTTGATCGTATGGAGTGTTGAAAACATAATGTAGTGCAACAGATAATTCAACAACACCTAAGCTCGCGCCAAAGTGACTATTTCCGATTTCAGAAATTACATCTACAATATACTGACGAACTTCTTCTGAAATTTGAGGTAAATCTTCCACCTTAAATTTTGAACGTAAGTCACTTGGGATTTCAATTTGTTCTAAGAAAGGACCTGCTTTGTATTCTGCCATAATATTTCAATGATTAACAAAAATATTGATTATTGTCAGGTTTTCCAAGAATTCTAGTTATTAGTTCTTAAAATAATTGTTAATGTAAACTAGATTCAATAAAAAAGGCTTTCCAAAGAAAGCCTTAAAAATTTATATTTAAAAGAAATTAATCTTCATCTTCCTCATCATCGTCGTCATCATCATCGTCATCGTGATCATTCTTTTTTGATTTTTTTGGAAGATCATCCTCTTCATCCTCTTCTTCTAAGTCATCCGGTTTTATAACATCATCAATGTCATCTTCTTCCTCATCCTCTTCATCATCGTCCAATGAAGCTGTCATGTTTTTAACAATTTTAACTAAATAAATGATATCCTCTGTTTCCCAGATTAATGCATCTAATGTTTCTCCTGTCGGAGTTTTGATTGTAGTCATATTTGTACCAAAACCGTCTGGGAAGGTACGATTAATTTCCCTTTTTTGTTCAGTAGTTAATTTATCATAACTAACAATTGCTCGTTTTTTAGACATGATTTTTAATTTTATATTTTCAATTTAATTATTCTTCTAATTGGAATGACAACATTTTTTTTTAATAATATTGCATGATCTGTAATGGCCCAAATTGTAGTATCTACAACTTTATCTCCGGCATCGTCAGCGAAATATATTTTCACTTTTAAATGTTCGATATTACCTAAAGAAATAGCACGGTCTAATTCACTTTTAAGAAATTTTCTATCGTTTTCACTAGATAAAACCTCTCCTTCAGGAAAGTGAAATGAAGTAACTAATTCTTTTTCGACTAATTCGAAATTGCCGGTTTCCATATTCTATATTTTCGATTTTCGGCAAAAATAAAATAAATGATTTATAATCCTACTATTTTTTGAAACGAATTCTAGTTCAAAATTAATATTTTTTTCAGCCTTAATTTCAACCTCAATCTCAACCTCAACCTAAATCTTAACTTAAATCTCAACCTCAACCTAATATCAACCTACATCTTAACCTTATACTCAACAAAATAATGATTACCTTTGCCAATCAAAATTCAAATACAATGTCCCACAAAGCAGGTTTCGTAAATATTGTCGGTAGTCCAAACGTAGGTAAATCAACGTTAATGAATCGATTAATGGGCCAAAAACTATCTATAGTTACTCCTAAAGCACAAACTACAAGACATAGAATCTTAGGGATTGTGAATGAGGAAGATTATCAAATCGTTTTCTCTGATACTCCAGGTGTTGTAAATGCCGCATATAAGATGCACGATGCAATGATGGGGTATGTAAATTCAGCAATTCAGGATGCGGATATACTAATTTTCATTACGGATATTTTTGAAGATGAAATGAATCACCTTGAAACTTTAACTCGAATTCAGAAGCTAGAGATTCCAGTGATTACTTTGATTAATAAAATTGATTTAGGAACGCAAGAAAAAATTGAAGAACGAATTACTTATTGGCAAGAGCGTTTACCAAATTCTTACGTCTATTTAATGTCGGCACTTCATGGTTTTAATATTGATTTATTGTGGGAACGGATATTAAAAATGACTCCTGAAAGTCCTGCATATTATGATAAAGAAGATATTTCTGATCGTCCGATGCGTTTCTTTGTTTCTGAAATAATTCGTGAGAAAATTTTTATTCATTGCCAAAAAGAGATTCCATATTCTTGTCATATTGATGTAGAAGAGTATGTTGAAGAACAAGATATTATTAGAATTCGAGCACTTATTATCGTTGAAAGAGATTCTCAAAAAGGAATTGTGATCGGTAAAGGAGGAGAAATGTTGAAAAGAATAGGTAGAGAAGCTCGTCAAGAAATAGAACCATTTGTAGGAAAAAAAGTATTCCTTGAAACATTTGTGAAAGTAGATAAAGATTGGAGAATCTCGGATAGTAAATTAAAAAAATACGGATATTAAAAATGGATTTCAAATTGCAAATTGGCAGATTACAAATTAATCTGCAATCTGCAATCTGCAATCTGTAATTATATAAAAGAATAAATGAGTAATATTATAGCAATTGTAGGTAGACCAAACGTAGGAAAATCTACATTATTTAATCGTTTAACAGAGTCGACTAATGCGATTGTGAAAGAAGTAAGCGGTGTTACTAGAGATAGACTTTACGGACGAGGAGAGTGGAACGGGTACCAATTTTCTGTTATTGATACTGGAGGATATGTTCATGGCTCGGAAGATATTTTTGAGGCAGAAATTCGTAAGCAAGTTATAATTGCAATTGAAGAAGCGAATGTTATTGTTTTTATGGTTGACGTAACTACAGGAATCGTTGATTTAGACGAAACTGTTGCTCAGATGCTTAGAAAATCTAAGAAAAAAGTTTATATCGTTGCGAATAAAGTGGATAATACAGGAAGAATCGGATTGTCGGCTGAGTTTTATCAATTTGGATTGGGAGATGTGTACGATATGTCTGCAACAAACGGTTCAGGAACTGGAGAATTATTGGACGATGTAGTAAAAAACTTCGATTTGGAAGATGAATCTGTTCGTGAAAAAGATGATTTACCAAGAATTGCTATTGTAGGTAAACCAAATGTGGGAAAATCTTCTTTAGTGAATGCTTTAACAGGAGAGGTTAGAAACATTGTTACTGATATTTCTGGTACAACAAGAGATTCAATAAACACAAGATATAAAGCGTTTGGTTTTGATTTCATGTTGGTTGACACTGCAGGAATTCGTAAAAAAGCGAAAGTTACAGAAGATTTAGAATACTATTCAGTTCTAAGATCGGTTAAAACGATTGAAGAATCAGATGTATGTATTTTTATGATTGACGCTACCGAGGGAATTCAAAAACAAGATTTACATATTTATTATGTGATTGAGAAGAATTCAAAAGGTGTCGTTGTTGTTGTAAATAAATGGGATTTAGTTGATAAAGAGACGAATACCATGATGGAATATGAAGAGAAAATTAGAGAACAATTGGCTCCTTTTAATGATGTTCCTATTATTTTCACTTCAACAATTACTAAACAACGTCTACACAAAGCTGTTGAAACAGCGATGCAAGTGTATGAAAATAGAACCAAAAAAATTGCTACCTCTGTTATTAATGATATAATGTTGGATGTTATTGCAGCAACACCGCCTCCATCAATTAAAGGGAAATATGTTCGAATTAAATATGTTCAACAATTACCTACTTACGGTCCTTCTTTTGCTTTCTTCTGTAATTTGCCCCAATATATTCCGGATAGTTATAAAAGATTTTTAGAGAATCGTCTTCGTGAAAAATTTGATTTTTGTGGAGTTCCAGTGAGAATTTATTTTAGAAAGAAATAGTTTTCGAAAATGAAATACGGTGCTATTGATATAGGAACAAATGCTGCT
>CALPSU020000219.1 GCA_943326315.2 Chryseobacterium gleum | reverse complement strand
TGTTACACAAAATTTTTGAATTATTTGGGTTTTGCATTGGAGGTTTCATTATCTCATTAATATGTAATGAAGTTTTACTTCGTTTCTCAAAATCATTAGGAATTCGAAATAATAATGATATAGTTATTCGTTGGAGTAATGAATCTAAACCTTCGTTAGGTGGTGTAAGTTTTTTTATTGTTTATTTATTTTCATCGATCATTTACTCTATTATTTATTACGATGAGAATATTTTTCATGATTTTGAATATGTTGGATTAATGATATCTGGATCTGTAGCTTTTTTGATGGGATTAGCTGACGATGCATATAATACCAGACCTTTTGCCAAATTAGGTATACAAATTTTATGTGGTATTGTTTTTATATGGACAGGTACTACTCTTGACTTATTTCACAATTATTACATTGATGGATTTATTACGATAATATGGGTAGTTGGAATTATGAATTCTTTAAATATGCTAGATAATATGGATGGAATAACTGGTACAACAGTATTTTTTATTCTCGTTTCATGTATAGTTTCAGGGTGGATTTTAACAGGATTCAATACAAATATCTGGTCAATATCACTAATTGCTATGATTGGAGGAGTTTTAGGTTTTTTAATCTATAATATTAATCCATCCAAATTATTTATGGGTGATGCTGGGAGTCAATTTATCGGATTATTTGTTGCTTTTTTTTCAATTAAATATTTATGGAATGTAGGTCCAGATACTGCTCATTCTTCATGGCTTGGTATTGTAATAACTTTAATTGCTTTCACACCAGCAGCAGCAGATACTTTTACAGTTGTTATTAATAGATTAAAAAAGGGACAATCACCAATGGTTGGAGGAAAAGATCACACAACTCATCACTTGGTTTATGCAGGATATAAAGATAAAACAGTTTGGTATATTTTTACTGGAATTGGATTAATTTCATGTGTTCTTTCTATCTCAATGGTTGACTTGTTAAAACATGATATAGTATTACCAATAATTCTTTCTTTCGTCTATTTTTTAATTGTATTTATACTATTATATAGAAATACGATAGTATACCCAGGACCGGCTAAAAAATAAATCAAATTTTTATTGAATGTTTTTAAGTGAAAAAATAAAAATCAGTTTTCTTCTAATTTCCTTATTATTAATTATTTCTTGTACCGAGAATAACATAAAAGTTGACAAAAAAGAAATTATTAAATCTCCAATTAATTTTACACTACCTATATTACCATCAGAAATTAATTTTTGCAACAAGAAAATTTTATTAACAGATGAAGATGTTCGTGAAAAATTAGATCGAGAAATTTTAGTAAATGCTTATTTCCAGAGTTCAACTTCACTTTCTTTAAAAAGAGCAAATCGGTATTTTCCACTTATTGAAAGAATATTAAAAGAACAAAATATTCCAGATGATTTTAAATATTTAGCAATCATTGAAAGTGGTTTAGCTCAAGCTGTAAGTCCAGTGGGAGCTCAAGGATTTTGGCAATTTATGCCTTTTACTGCAAAAGAGTTTAACCTAGAAATGTCTGAAGAAGTAGATGAACGTTTAAATATTGAAAAAAGCACTATAGCTGCATGTGAATATTTACGAATTGCACAAAACAATTTAAAAGATTGGCTTTTGACTGCTGCTTCATATAATAGAGGAATTAGAGGTGTTAAATCTGATATGCAATGGCAAGGAACAAATCACTATTTCGACACCCAAATGAATAATGAAACTGGTCGTTACGCTTATAGAATCCTTGCTGTTAAACTAATTTTTGAAAATCCAGATTTATATGGATTTGATTTAAAAAAAATGGAATTATATAAACCTTTCAAAACAAAATCAATTATTATTAAGAAAACGATAGAAAATATAGCAAAATGGTCAATTGAAAAAGGATTTAATTATAAAATAATTACAAAATTAAATCCTTGGTTAAAGAAAAATCATCTAACAGTTAAAAATAAGTTCTACAAAATATTAGTACCTTCCAATTCAGAAAATTTAAAACCATATCATACATATTCCTAATGGAAAATTCCAATGATTTATTTGAACACGGCGCTATTGAAGTTTTTGGAGCTAGGGAACACAATTTAAAAGAAATTGACCTTAAAATTCCTAGAAATAAATTAGTTGTGTTTACTGGATTGAGCGGAAGTGGAAAATCATCTCTAGCTTTTGATACAATTTTTGCAGAAGGTCAAAGAAGGTACATTGAAACTTTTTCTTCATATGCACGCCAATTTTTAGGTGGGTTAGAACGCCCAGATGTTGATAAAATTGATGGGCTTAGTCCAGTTATTTCTATCGAACAAAAAACAGTTTCTAAAAGTCCTCGATCTACAGTTGGAACTATTACTGAAGTCTATGACTTTCTACGTTTACTATATGCGCGCATTGGAATCGCATATTCTTATGAGTCGGGTGAAAAAATGGTTAAATATTCAGATGATCAAATTGTAGAATTAATTCTTAATAATTACGAAGGAAAAAAAGTCATTTTACTTGCTCCTAAAATTAGAGGAAGAAAAGGACATTACCGAGAACTATTTGAACAAATCTTAAAAATGGGATTTACTAAAGTTCGAATTAATGGAGAATTAAAAGAGATCGAAAAAGGAATGAAACTTGATCGATATAAGGTACATGATATAGAAATTGTAATTGATAGGTTGTTAATTTCGAAAGAAGATCGAAAGAGAATATATGATTCCGTAATTACTTCAATGAAATATGGAAGTAAGGCGATGATTTTAATGGATTTTGAAACAGGTAAAACTCGTCACTTTAGTAGAACATTGATGTGTCCAACTTCTGGAATAAGTTATCCTGAACCTGAACCTAGTTTATTTTCATTTAATTCTCCATATGGAGCTTGTCAAACTTGCAGTGGTTTGGGTGAAATTTCAGAAGCTAATATTGATAAAATAATTCCAAATGCTAAATTATCTATTAAAAAGGGTGGATTTGCACCATTAGGAGAGTTTAAAGGTGGCTGGATATATGATAAAATAGAAAATTATTTAGCACAAGAAGGGTATTCAATAACAACACCTTTGGAGGAAATTCCAGAAGAAATTATGAATATTCTACTTTATGGAAATGATGATCTAGAAATTAAAGGTAAAAAAGAAACTATTCGATTTGAAGGGATAATTCCTTTTGTTTCAAGACATTCCGAGGAAAGTACTGCCGGAGTTCAACGTTGGGCTCAGAGCTTTATGAACAAGGTTAAATGTACTTCTTGTGAAGGTACTCGTTTACGAAAAGAAGCCCATTATTTTAAAATTGATGATCTTCATATTGGCGCGCTAGCTAATATGGATTTAAATGAATTAAAATCTTGGTTTAACCAATTAGAAAATAAATTATCCAAATCTCAATTATTTATTGGGACTGAGATTTTAAAAGAAATTAATACACGATTAAATTTCATTTTAGATGTCGGATTAGAATACTTAACACTTCACCGATCAGCAAAAACTCTTTCAGGAGGAGAAGCTCAAAGAATTCGTCTAGCGACTCAAATTGGATCTGAATTGATGAATGTTTTATATGTTTTAGATGAACCAAGCATAGGTTTACACCAAAGGGATAATACTCGATTAATTAATTCTTTAAAAAAATTAAGAGATGCAGGTAATTCGGTCATAGTAGTAGAGCACGATAAAGAAATGATTGAAGCAGCTGATTTTGTGGTTGACATAGGACCAGGAGCAGGAATTCATGGAGGAGAAATAATGAATGCTGGACCAATTTCAGGTTTAAATAGTCAAGATTCTTTAACGACAAAATATTTAACCGGGGAAATGAAAATTGAAATTCCTACTAGACGAAGAAAAGGAAATGGTAAATTTTTAGAATTAATTGGTGCAACAGGACATAATCTTAAAAATGTAGATTTAAAAATTCCACTTGGAATCCTTTGTTGTGTAACTGGTGTATCCGGTAGCGGGAAATCTTCTCTAATTAACCACACGTTATATCCTATATTATTAGCTCATATATACAATGGAGTTAAAAAACCACTTCCATACAAAAAAATCAAAGGATTAGAAAATTTAGATAAAATAATCGAAATTGATCAAAGTCCAATTGGAAGAACTCCTCGTTCAAATCCAGCGACATATACAAATATGTTTACAGAAATTCGTTCATTATATGCAGCATTACCTGAAGCACAAATAAGAGGTTATAAACCAGGTCGATTTTCCTTTAACGTAAAAGGAGGAAGATGTGAAACTTGCGGTGGAGGTGGGTTAAAAATAATTGAAATGAATTTTTTACCTGATGTATACGTTGAATGCGAAACATGTAATGGGAAAAGATATAATAGAGAAACATTAGAAGTTAGATACAAAGGGAAATCAATAAGCGATGTATTAGACATGACTATCTCAGACGCGGCGATTTTCTTTGAAAAAATTCCAAAAATTCATAGACCATTAGTAACATTAGAATCTGTTGGATTAGGCTATATAAAGTTAGGTCAACCATCTACAACGTTGTCTGGTGGAGAAGCACAACGTATAAAACTGTCTACTGAATTAGCAAAAAAAAGCACCGGAAATACAGTTTACATTATGGATGAACCATCAACAGGTTTACATTTTGAAGATATTCGTATGCTTTTAATTGTATTACAAAAATTAGTTGATGAAGGAAATACAGTACTTGTAATTGAACATAATTTAGATATAGTAAAAGTGTCTGATTACATTATTGATTTAGGGCCTGAAGGAGGAAAAGGAGGTGGACAAATTATATGTGAAGG
>CALPSU020000218.1 GCA_943326315.2 Chryseobacterium gleum | reverse complement strand
ATCCAAAATTTTACCTGAAGGTTCATTACAATTAGTTTGTGGTTTAGGTAGAGGAATAATTGATCATGTTACTAATCAAGATGTTGTAACTTTTACAGGAAGTGCTTTTACAGGGAAAAAACTAAAAAGTTTACCTCACATTATTGAAGAAAGTGTTCCTTTTAATTTAGAGGCAGATTCTTTAAATGCAACAATATTAGGTAAGCATGCTATTCCTGGGACGGAGGAATTTGACTTATTTATTAAGGAAGCAACGAAGGAAATAACTGTTAAAGCTGGTCAAAAATGTACAGCTGTTAGAAGAATCTTTGTTCCAGAAAATTTAATTGATGAAGTAGAAAAAGGTATCGCTTCAAGATTGGCTACTACAAAAATTGGAGATCCAAGTGTTGAAGGTGTTAGAATGGGATCTTTGGCTACTAGAACCCAAGTTGATCGTGTTCGTGAAAATGTTGAAATCTTAATGAAATCTCAGAAAATTGCTTACGGAAGTTTAGACGATTTTGAGGTAATTGGGGCAGACAAAAACAAGGGGGCTTTCTTCTCTCCTATTCTTTTTAGAAATGACGATCCATTTACTAAAACCGATGTCCATGAAATTGAAGCTTTTGGTCCAATTTCTACCATCATGCCTTATAAAAATATTGAAGATGCTATTGAACTTGCAAAAATGGGGAAAGGTTCTTTGGTTTCTTCCATTGTTACTCCAAATGACAAAGAAGCTACTGAATTTGTGATTGGTGCAGCTTCTATGCATGGTCGAATTTTAGTATTGAATAAAGATTGTGCGAAAGAAAGTACTGGCCATGGTTCTCCAATGCCGATGTTAACGCACGGTGGACCAGGACGTGCAGGTGGTGGAGAAGAAATGGGCGGTAAACGTGGAGTTCTTCATTATATGCAAAGAACAGCTATTCAAGGTCACCCAACAACACTTACTCAAATTACACAACAATTTCAAGTAGGAGCTGAAATGCCCGAAGCAAATCCGCATGTTTTTAGAAAGCATTTTGAGGAATTAGTTATCGGAGAAACGGTTTACACCCATAAGCATACAGTTACAGATGCAGATATAGTAAATTTCGCAAATGTTTCTGGTGATAACTTCTATGCACACATGGATGCTACATCATTAGAAGGAACCATTTTTGAAAAAAGAGTTGCACATGGTTATTTTGTTTTATCTAAAGCTGCAGGTCTATTTGTAGATCCTAAAAAAGGCCCTGTTTTATTGAATTACGGATTAGAAGAAGCTCGTTTTACAAAACCAGTTTATCCAGGAGCTACAATTGGAGTAAGATTTACAGTCAAAGAAAAAGTAGATCAAGAGAAAAAATCAGAAGAAGATATTGCGAAAGGAATTGTAAAATTTTTAGTAGATGTTTTTGATGAAACAGGAGAAACAGTTGCACTAGCTACAATTTTAACAATGGTTAGAAAGTTAAATCAGGATTAGTTATTAGGTGTTAGGTGTTAGTCTGACGTATTTGAGTTAAATTCTCTCAAATACGTCAGTCTAATGTCTAAAATTGATAAATCATTGAAAGACTATAACTTGGAATGTTTCCACCTTTCCAAAGACCTAATTCTATTGAAATAGGTAGCTTTTTCCAAGGAGAAATTAATCCTAATCCAACACTACCAATTACTGAGCCTTTACTTCCGTTGATTCCAGCACCTGCACCTGCACCGATGGATAAAATAGAATAAACTAAAGAATATTCAGTCGGTTTTAAAGTCAATTCAAATAGGCCTTCCGCATAAGCACCTTTATTATTTGTAAAAGCCCAATAAGTTGATCCCATTAAACTAAGTAATTTTCTTTCCAGTCCAACAACTCGAACTCCTAAATTTCCGAAACCTTCTTTTCCGAAGTATGCTTTAACTACTGGCTGCAATTTTAAGCGAAATTTTGAACTGGAATGAATACTTTTACCCAAAGAAACAAACATCCCTTGGTATCCAAAATCGCCTGAAATAGCTTTGAGGTTTTGATATTTTAAACCAAAAGACATTGTTTCACCTTTGAGTTTAACTCCACATTGAAAGCCAACTAGAGCTCCGCCGCCGACTGAAGTTCCACCTCCGCCTCCAGCACCAATTATAACTGCTGGAATTAATTTTATTCGATTTTTTCCTATTCCAAATCCAGTTGCTAAAAGTGCATGCATATACCCTCCATATACATTAGCCAAAGCATGAACAGAAATATCACCAGCTAATTTACCAAACTCCCACGAAGCGCCAGTTCCAATGAAACCTAATTTTTTACTCTTTGAAATAGCGAATCCAACTTCAGGATAAACCGAACTTAATTTTAGAAAATTTCTTGAATTTAATGTATCGTTCTGAAGATCAAGTATGTTCCAATATAATCCACACGTTGGTGAAAAACCTTTAATTATTGATCCTGAAACTTCGGTATAACTTAATCCTGCTCTTAATTTAAGGTTTGTAAAAAGTTTGAATTGGGAATAAACGGAACCTTGTAGCATCCATCCATCCTTATCTGGAGCACTTCCTCCACCGCCCGCTAACATTGAGAAACTTGAACCAAATTGAACACGTTTTTTGAATTTAGAATTCAATTCAAAACGATATCCAAAAGCAAAATAGCCGCCTCTTACACCAGTTAAAGCTCCAATAAATTGAAGACCTCCTTTGAAATCATATTTTTCACTTTTATAGAGTGGATACATATATTCAACAGAAGAAAACCCTATTGGAAGACTATCTATTTCTTGTACATAAAACCCACTAATTCCAATTTGATTTCTTTGTTGTGAAAATAAAAATGAATGTATAAAAAATAAAAATACAAATCCTATTTTACCTCTTTTCATTTGCCTTATTAAACAAAATTTCATATAATTAAGATCAAAGTTTAGTTATTACGCGACTCAAAGTTAATCTTAATTAATTATCTAAATCAAAATACATTACAAAACCCCACCCATGTAAGGATCTGTCATTGAATCTTTTCCAGTTTCAACATGACCAGCATATTGTTTTGAAAAAACTGAATTCTCATTCACGGTAATTGTAAAATCATACCAATTATGATTATTTTCCAAATTCAGAACGAAATCAATTTCCCCTTTAGGTGCAATAAGTATCGTTTTCACTAAATTACTTTTGTATGAATTATCAATGACATTTAATGTGTAATATTGATTACTCTTATTTTCAATTTCAACGAGAATATTTCCAGATACTCTATTTTTTAGAATTCCCCTTTTCTGATGAAGACATTTTATTTTTAATAACGGGTCATTCTTGTCTCCATTAAATCTGCGGTAAAACCCATTTGGCCCATTCACATATAATTCGTAAACCTCATCTGAAAAACGTTCAATCTCCCACTCTCCTTTTAGAGAATCTCCTGCAGTTAATGCATAAGACCAAGCTTTTCCAATTTCTGAATCATATTGTTTTGAAGTATAAACCTGAAAAGGTGCTCCCACAGTTTTTTCATGAATACCTAATGATTCTTTTTCTACTTCAAAATCTAATATTAAATATTTTCTAGTCGAATCAATATGACTATCCACAAATAATTGGTACGGTAAAGCACATGCTTTTTTAATTCCTCGCTCTTGTTTAGGAAGTAAATTTGTCAAACTTGGTAAATGAAAATTATTTACTAATTCAATTTGGGTTTCAGAAAATGCATGACCTACTTTTTGAAAAGGTTTAGTCTTTGCCAACTGAATATCATTTATTACAATTTCTCTATTTAATACATCTGGCAAACTGGTTTTTCCTCCCGAAAAAGGTCTGAATACAGAAGTTAAATCACCACAAATTGCTCTTCTCCAAGAACTAATATTTTTACTTATGATTTCTTTATTTGTTTTTTTACTTAAAAATTTTTCTAAAAACATCAAAGAAGAGGTATGGTCAAAAACTTGTGAATTCACAAACCCTCCTTTACTCCAAGGTGAAACCACAACCATTGGAACTCTATAACCCAAACCAATTGGACTATCTTTTTCAAATTCATAATCTAATCTAGTATCTATTGAAGAAGAAACTTTCCCTTGAGAATCAGACCCTTTTTTGGGAGCAACAAATGGAGGGAAATGATCGAAATATCCATCATTTTCATCGTAAGTTAAAATGAAAATAGTTTTTTTGAAAACTTCAGGATTTTTAGCTAAAATGTCCAAAGCCTCAGAAACATACCAATTACCATATAAAGGAGATGAAGTGTGATCAGAAAATTTTTGTGGAGCTACTAGCCAAGAAACCGTTGGCAAACATCCTTCATCAACATCTTTCCTAAATTGATGAAAAATATCATTTTTAGGAACCCATATTTCTTGATTCACTTTCTCATCATCTAAATAAGAATAAGATGCCATTTCTAAGTAATCTTCCGGAGAATCTATGTTTGTAATAAATGCCTTATTAAGTAGGCTTTTCTCTCTTTCAGAAAGTAAATTATATTTTTCTAAAACTTGTTCGGGAGTTAAAGGAGGCTGATGTGTTTCATCTCCATTTTTTCTGAAAAATGCAGAAAGTTTAACATGATATCTCTTAATATATTCAAGTGGATTATCTCCATAATTACCTAACCAATTATCTTGATTTTCTTATTTAATATCGGAATTCCATAATTCGTTTTGATAAATTTTCCAAGACACATCGTTATCTTCTAATAATTCTGGAAATGCTTTCCAATCAATATACTTATCCTCTCTAGATTCAGCTTGATCATTATTAACAACTGGTTTAGACTGAATATTTTCAACATCTCTATTAGTACCAGT
>CALPSU020000217.1 GCA_943326315.2 Chryseobacterium gleum | reverse complement strand
CCTCCTGCTCCAAAAAGAGTAACTGGCTGCCCATCGTATATTGTTGTTGCGGTTGCAGATGCGGTTATTGTTGGGGTTTGATTTACTGTTACTGAAACACTTGCTGGAGTTCCTGAACAGCCATTCGTTGTCCCTGTAACTGTATAGTTTACCGTTCCAACGGATGGTGAAAAGAATACAGAATTTGTAACACCATGATTCCAAGTATAGGTTTGTGCGCCTGAACCGTATAATGTAAGATCTTGACCAGAACAAAGTGTTAATGCACTTGCATGAGCTACAACTGTTGGAGGAGTTGTAGAAGTTACAGCAATATTTGCAGTATTTGTACAATTATTTGCACCTGTTCCAGTTACGGTGTAGGTTACAGTTCCTAATGAAGGAATGAAAGAAACTCCATTTGTGATTCCATTGTTCCATAAGTATGTTTGAGCGCCACCTGCACCAGTTAATGTAATCGATTGTCCAGCACAAATATTTGCAGTTACAGGAGATATAGTTACTACTGGGGAAGGGTTTACAGTTACTGAAACATCTGCAGTTCCTGAACATCCGTTAGTTGTTCCTATTACCGTGTAAACAGTTGTTCCTGAAGATGATGGTGTAAAAGGTGTTCCGTTTGTAGCTCCATTATTCCAAGTATACGTTGTAGCACCTGAACCTGAAAGAGTAAGTTGCTGCCCTTGGCAAAGCGATAATACACTTGCATTAGCTACAACATTTACTGGAGATGTATTTGCTATCGTAACTTGTTTTGTAATTGAATTAGTAGTACCACAAGCACCTGTCACCACAAGTGTGGCAGCATATGTTCCTGCATTTGAATAGGTATTTGCAACAGTATAATAATTTGAATTTGTTATAGAAGCATTTACGAATGTCCAACTATAATTATAAGAATTTGTTGAAGTTGATGCATCAAAATTTACGGGAACACCAACTCCAGGGCAATTGTATGTAAAATCTGCGGTAGGTAATTTACTAACCATGGGACTAATTGCTAAATGTTGGTTGTTGGTCCAACAGATTGGCCATGCACACCATGCATTAACTGAATTTTGAAAAAAGGATGTGTTGGAAGTAACCTGTCCTATTTCTCCAGTATATAATGAAACTGTATCACCTGCTACATACGTTAACGAAATCCCAACAAAAAATGCTCCTGTTAATTGATAAGGGGAATTAAATAGAACGGTAGTTGGTAAATTATTATTAACATCACTAACGATATCAATTATTCTTACTGTTTTTGAAGTTAAAATAGTTCCAGGTTTTCCGTTACTCACTGAATAAACATTAACAGAAACTGTGTTAGTATTACTATTTGTTTGTGCATGAGCAAATTCTAAAACCACTCCTGAAAGATGGGTATATGGGCTATAATTAGGATAATATTCTGCATACCCTTTTAAAGCAGAGGTTTTATTATGACCTGCATAATATCCTCCTCCAGATACTCTATAATTCTTTTTTTGATCCGTAATTCCAAAATTTGTTAGTGTATCACAAACTTGACTTAAAAGGGCTGGATTTACCGTTATATAAGTTGTTTTTGTTAATGTTCCTGTTCCAAATGTATTTGTTGCGCCTAGGGTAACTGTATATTGACCTGCAGCATTAAAGATTACTTCTGGAAATTTTGAAAAATTAGAACTTCCATTCACGAATGTAAAAGTAGATGGAGTAATACTCCAATTATATTCCTCTGGAATATTAGCCGAAAGATCTGAAAGAGTAATTGTTGAACCAACATTTGTTAAAGTAGATGATGCTATAAAATCTACACTCGGCTGACTATTAGTTGGTGGTTTTAATCCTATTAATGCAATTTGCATTGTTGTATAATCTCCTGATCCTGATCCGATTCCAGTACCAATTGGATCTGGTATTAAGCTTGCTACAGAAAAATATCCATTATTTGCTCCTGACCAACCCCAATTGAAATGAATATAATCATTTACATCAAAACCATCTGCTACAAAACAATGTCCACTACTTAAATCGCTACTATATCCTCCGTATATAACAACTCTACCAGCAATAGCTTCATTTTTAATAAGTGTAATCCATTGGTCTTCTGTATAATAATCTTTCCTAATTTCTTGTAAACTTCCTGAGTATTTGAAATTTTCTTGTAATGCTTTTTCAGCAGAAGGGCCAGCCATTCCGCCTATCATTGCGCCACTACCACCATTTGAAGCTAATCCATAATTCATTTCAATAGCAACACCACAATGATACATTAATTTTGCAACATCAGAATTTGCAAAATTTACTGCATTTGGCATATTGGACCAATTGTATGTTGTTGTTCCAAAATTTGCAGATAATGACCCATAAGTTGAATGATAATAGGTATGTGTACCAGTTCCGGTTGTTGGAAAATTCCAATATTTCATCGCTTGTGCCATTGCAGTAGCTACACATCCAGTTACAGTTCGTTCATTAACATTATTATCATTAGGACATTGATCATTGTAATAATCACCTTGATCCCAAATTGTTTTTAATAAAGGTCTTACCGCTGTAGGGTTTGATTTTTGAATCGCTAAATGATTATTTAATAAACCTTCCCATTTTGAAATTGAAGTTGTTGAACTTAATTGTTTATTAATAACTATCTCAATTTGTACTGAATATTCATTTAACCATTTTTCAATATTAGACGGAATCTTATCTTTTTCAAAATCTTTTTCTGTCGAATAGCCTAATATTGGATCAACATTGTTTTCGGCTGATACAATTACAAAGCCATCACCATTAGTAACATTAAAAACATAAAAACATGTTAAAAGAGAATTTTTCAAGCCTTTTTTTGTATAATTCAACTCTAATGCTATTCTGTTTTTATTTGTAGAATTGTTAAATTGTTGATTAATAAAGTTTTCAGCAACTAACTTCGCAGCTGATACACTCATTACTTTTGCTTCTGTTGCAAAAATTGTTGCTAAAAAAATTAGTAGAATTAGTAGTGATTTTTTCATAAGTATTTTATTTAAGTAAGTTTTTATTTTTTGTTTTCAATTCACCATTATTTATCTGATCTATTAATTCATTTTTCAGATTAGAATATGAATTTTTAGAACCACAATTATACATTTCTAAAAATGGATCTTTATCGATAATCAGATTAAATAAATCGGATAACAACATTTGATTTTTCATTGATGCATATTCCTCTATTGTTAATTTAAGAAATACAGTATTTTTTCCAATACCAATATTATCAATTAAATATGAGCTAATTAATTCTGTTTGTTTAACTAAACTTCCGTTTCGAATTAAATCAGATGGAGCTGGATAACTAACTATTTCAGATTTATCATCTGATAATCGAACAGGAACTAAATTGGCATAATTTCCTTTTGTTTTATATACAATAACTGAAGGTTGGTTTACACTATTTTGTTTTACGACTGAAGGTTTTCTTTGCTCTGGTAATTCGATTTGATCATCTACTTCTGTACGAAGAAGATTTTCTCTTTGTGGATGTGCATCTGTCGGAATTTTAAATTCTCGATTTTTAACTGTTGGTTCAATAGGTGTATTTTTGGTAGCATCAGAACTTGTTTTGCACGAAATCAAAACTGTAAATAAGCTTAAAATAAAAAAAACACTTGCGCTTTTCATTTATATTTTTTTTGCAAATATAATAGAATCAGTCTTATCCACCTTGCTTAGTTCATAATTTATTTTATCGTCTTTAAAAATTACACTTATCCTGATCATCTTTGTTATTTAAAAAATAATATAATAAATATGAAAAATTATAATTTATTGATTATCCTATTATTGATGCTTGGCTCTTGTGTTCCTGCAAAAAAATACAATGATTTGGTGGAACGAGAAAAACAATGTAGCACAGATTTAGAAAAATTCAAAAGCAGTTCATTAGAATTTGAAGGAAAATTCAAAGATATTGAAGCTCGTCATGAAGTTGTTAAAAAAGAAGTTGCTGCATTAATTATAGATACTACTGATCTAGGTTTTAAACTTAGATTACTACATATTCAATATGACAAAATTCAAGAAGAAAATGATATTTTACAAACCAAATTTGATAAATTTAGACTTACAGGGGCAAAAGAAACAGCTGTTCTTCAATCCGATATAGAATCTAAAAATTTAGAATTACAACGTAAAGAAGATGCCTTATTAGCACTTGAATCAGAATTAATAAATAAATCTAGATTACTTGCTGATAGAGAACAACGTGTAAATGAATTGGAAGAATTAATACAAAGAAAAGACGATGCTGTAAAAGCTTTAAAGACGAAAGTTGCAAACGCTCTTAAAGGATTTGAAAATAAAGGGTTAACAGTTGTTCAAAAAAATGGGAAAATTTATGTAAGTCTTGAGGCAAAACTTTTATTCAATTCAGGAAGCACAGTTGTTGAAGAAGGTGGAAAAAAAGCATTGATAGATTTAGCTAAAGTATTAGAAACGGAGAAAGAAGTTGAAATTATCGTTGAAGGTCATACGGATATTGATAAATTCAATAGTGCAAATAGTCCTAAAAACAATTGGGAATTATCTGTACTTCGTTCCACAGCAGTAGTTGAAATTATGACTGCCAATTCAAAAGTTAATCCTGCTCAATTAATGGCTGCTGGTCGTTCTGAATATATACCTGTAGATCCTTTAGATAAAGCAAAAAACAGAAGAATCGAAATTATTATTTCTCCGAATTTGAATGAATTGTTTGAGATTATTAAGCGATAGGTTTTAGGTATTGGGGTTTAGGTTTTGGGGCTGTGTAGGTAATATCTAGTTATTAGGTGTT
>CALPSU020000216.1 GCA_943326315.2 Chryseobacterium gleum | reverse complement strand
TTTAGATATTAGACAGTTAGATATTAGACTTCGGCGTGAGCTCAGTCGAACGATCGCTTCGCTATTAGATTTGATAAAATATTGTTAGACGCTTACATTTTAAAAACCATTCATCTTTGATGAGTGGTTTTTTGCTTTTCGGGAATCTACTTCAGTCTTTGAACAAAGTGATTGTTCGACTGAGCCCATGCCTAAGTATAATGTCTTTGAGTGATGATAAATCATCACGGTCTACGAGTCTATTTATTCGTTAAAAAACGTTAAGCAAACAATATAGTTTTAAGATTGCGTTACCTTAGTTAAAAAGTATTGATTTGAAGAAAATACGTGTAAATTTCATTGTGGTCTTGGTGGTTGTTTCCATGTTGGCTCTTTTGGTGATTCAATCGTTTCAAACAGCCCAACTTTACGACAGAAAATCTACACAATTTAAAAGTAAAGTCAACACTACCTTAGAAAGAATAGCTATACGGCATGAAAAAGCTGAAGATATTCGGCGATATATGCATATTGTAAACCATGATTTTAGTGGGCAATATAAAGATATTTTAAAAGAAGAATTCCAGAATTTATTATCCACTAAAGAATCCATTTCAATTCAAGATACTACTGTCTTTGAAAACGGTGAAATGCAAAGCTATCTTTTAATTCGTGGTAAATCATTCGATACACTTTCTGGATTATCTACTGAACATAAAGTACTTGCAAGAAATTTAAAAGAAGTTAGAGACTTATTTAATCGTCAATCTAAAAAAATTGGCGGAACGAACTCTTCTTCTGTATCCATTCAGCTTGATCAACGAGTATTGAAACAAATCTTTAAAAAGGCGCGATTTATTAATGAAATGATGGTAGAAGCATTTCGCTATAACATTTATGAAGAACCTGAAAAAAGAATTGACTTAAATTTCTTAGATTCAGTTATTTACCATGAATTTAAATCCGATGAATTACCATTAAATTATGAAATAATGGTAACCAATGACGAGAACAAAGTATTAAACTTCAATCTTAAATCACAGAAAACTTTAAAGACGAGTCAATCCCACAATTACTCCACAAAACTAGACACCTTAAAAACTTCAAAAATTGGTTTATTCCCAAGTAATTCATTGGATGACGACCTAACTTTACATGTATATTTTCCCTCAAAAGGTTACTTTTTATGGAAAGAAATGTGGGGGTCGATGTCAATTAGTCTCTTATTGATGATCTTTATAATAATTGCTTTAACCTTTATGTTTCGAACGATCTTAACTCAAAAGAAATTATCAGAATTGAGAAGTGATTTTATTTCGAATATGACGCACGAATTTAAAACTCCAATTTCAACAATTTCACTTGCTTGCCAGGCAATGTCTGATCCGGAAATGATGGGAGGAAACACGGTGAATTCTGCACCTTTTGTAAAAATGATCAACGATGAAAACCAACGATTAGGCTTGCTTGTGGAAAGAATTTTACAAAGTGCAGTAATGGATCGAGGTGAATTAAAATTGAAAAAAGAGAAGATATTATTGAATGAAATTATTCACGAAGTTGTTCATAATGCTCAATTTAGATTGAAATCTATTGGTGGCAGTATAGATCTCCATATTCCTTCAGAATTGATCGAAATAACTGCTGATAAAATGCATTTTACAAATCTATTTTCAAATTTAATAGATAACGGTATTAAATATTGTGAAGAGGTTCCTCATTTAAAAATAGATTTGAAAAAAGAAGGAAACTCCTATTTATTAAGTGTTACAGATAATGGTATAGGAATAAGTAAAGAGCATATAGGAAAGATATTTGATAAATTATATAGAATACCAACCGGAAACCTGCATAATGTAAAGGGATTTGGACTAGGATTAAGTTATGTAAAAGTAATTTCAGAGTTACATGGATGGAATGTAACTGTGAAAAGTGAAGTTGGTAAAGGATCAACTTTTACACTAAAAATAAATGAAGAATTATGAGTAAAAAAACAAACATATTATTAGCCGAAGACGATGAAAATTTAGGGCTATTATTACAAACATATTTAAAAACTAAAGGATTTGATGTTGAATTAGTTCGAGATGGAAAAACAGCATTTGAGCGTTTTAATGAACAACAATTTGATTTTTGCCTTTTCGACGTGATGATGCCAGTGATGGATGGATTTACATTGGCAAAAGAAATTCGTGAAATAGATCGTAAAGTGCCAATCTTATTTTTAACTGCTAAAGCATTGAAAGAAGATAAATTGGAAGGTTTTGCAATCGGTGCAGATGATTATCTAACAAAACCTTTTTCAATGGAGGAATTATTAGCTAGAATAACTGCAATTTTAAGAAGAACAGAAGTTGCAAGTACTGAAAAAGATCATCTTGTTTTGGTGGGGAAAATTCCATTTGAACCAGAATTACGTATTTTACATTTAAAAGAAGGAGATAAAAAACTGACAACCAAAGAAAATCAGCTGCTTACTCTGCTCGTGAAAAATGAAAATGAAATATTAGATAGACAAGCAACTCTTAGAGCAATTTGGGGAGATGACAACTATTTTAATGGAAGAAGTATGGATGTTTATATTGCGAAACTGAGAAAACTTTTAAAAGAAGACGAAGCAATTGAAATAATGAATGTTCATGGTAAAGGATTCAAGTTTATTGTAAAGAATTAAATAATTAAAAGTTTTTATAGCTATAACCATAAAAACTTTTAATTATTTAATAAATTTGTGCTTATAATATATAAAAATGTGGAGGCACGAAATGAATATCTAACCAAAATAAGTGAGTTTATTGATAAGCCATTTGAAAATTAGAGTACTATTCTTTTTTTTATTTTTTAGCATAACTTCCTCTTTCGGGAAGAACTATTTTGTTGCTCCAAAGGGAAATAATCATTCTGTCGGAAGTTTTTCTCATCCTTTTAAAACAATTCAATTTGCGATTAATCAACTGAAACCTGGTGATCAATGTTTTATAAGAAAAGGAACCTATTTTGAGAACCTAAAATTCAATCATTCTGGAACCAAAGAAAAACAAATTGTTGTTCAGAATTATAACAATGAAAAGGTAGTTATCAAACCTCATCGTTTTAAAAATAAATGGAAGAAATGGAAAGGTG
Source organism: Chryseobacterium gleum (assembly GCA_943326315.2). GTDB lineage: Bacteria > Bacteroidota > Bacteroidia > Flavobacteriales_D > Crocinitomicaceae > CAIUKX01. The sequence goes on along the minus strand of CALPSU020000216.1, from coordinate 1,687 downwards.
AAATATACCGCACTCGAATCAATGATTCTGTAATTCAGCTTTTTTCGGGAAATAAATCACTAATGCAGGCTTCTTTTCCAAATGTGCAAGAAGGAAATATGAATACTTCGCATTGGATGTCAACCATTGCTTATCCATCGAAAGAAATAATACTTAAAACCGATAAGAAACTCAACTTTGTTTCTGCGCATTTCATTGGAATGAGTAAACATGGTTTAATTGCTTTAAATGGGGATGTTATTTCCCAAGAAAAGAATAAAGTTTTACTAAAAAATAATGGATTCTATTGGCAAAAAAGATTTACGAATAATTATTTAGGAGAAGGTAAAGGTTTTTTTGTTGGAAAATTAGCTTTCTTAGATTCACCTGGAGAATGGTTCTCGGATGGAGATTTTTTATATTATTGGCGAAAAAATAAAGATCTAAAAAAGGATGACTTAACATTTCGAACGGTAAAAAACACGATTATTTTAGACGATCGATCTTATATTCAGTTTTCTGGAATTGAATTAGTTGGAGGATGTATTAGTTTACAAAATAGTACTCATTGTAAAGTTAATAAAGTAAAAATTACATATCCTGTTCCATTCTTTTCATTTGCGAGTGGATTTTCTAGGTATTCTCCAAATAGAGGTGAAAGTTCTGAGGTTTTTGAAGGAATAGGAATTCATATTACGGGAAGTTACAACACGATTGAAAAATGCGACATTTCCAAAAGTTGGGGAGACGGAGTTTTTATCGATGGGCACCATAACCGAATTTCAAACTGTCGTGTAGAAGATTGTGACTGGATGGGAATTGATTGCTCCCCCTTATTTATTGGAGGTGAAAATCAGTTGGTTGATCATTGCGACTTTTCTAAAGCTGGTCGATCGGTTTTGATACATAGTGGTATAAAAAGCAGTAAAATCATCTATAATAAAATTCATAATGGTGGAATTTTATGCAAAGACTTAGGGCTTACCTATTGCTATCAATCCGATGGAGAAAATACAGAAATAGCTTATAATTGGGTATATGAAAATCATGCATCCGTAAATGGGGCAGGCATCTATTTAGATAATGGCAATTCAAATTTTGATGTACATCACAATGTAGTTTGGGGATGTTTAAGTGCAATGATGATTAATCAACCCACTAAAAATGTTAAAGTAAAAAACAATACTTTTTGGAACAACAAATATACCATGTGTACTTTTCATCCAACTCCTGGGAAGACTGAAATTGTAAATGTAGTATGCTCAAAGAACATTACCGACTCTGAATTGAGAACAGTTTTACATAGACCATTTGTTGCAAGTAAAGTAATTGGAAATCAGATTGTAGAGAATATTTTTGAAGTATTAGAGAATCCAAGAGATGAAAATTTTAGACCGAAAAATGGAGGAGTTAACGAAGCTGGTGCTTATTTAGATTCAAAAACCAATTGGATTCCAGGAATTATTGAGCCTATAAAAAAAGATAGCATCTTTTTGCCACTCGTTATACTTTTTGTCAGTTTGATTTTAATTGGCTTATTATTTAAGAAAAACTCATTTTTTTATTCCCTATCCTTTCAAACAACTTCACTTTTGTTTCTTTTAAAATGTGGATTTGGGTTTGCGATTTTATATGTATATACGTTTTATTATCCTAACAGAGAAACGGCAGAAATATTCAAACATTTCGATGATGCAAGGCAAGTTTA
>CALPSU020000215.1 GCA_943326315.2 Chryseobacterium gleum | reverse complement strand
ACATATAAAAATGTTCAATTTGATGTTAGAACATATAAGAAGTTAAAAATGTTTGTTCATGCTGAAGAAGATAATGCACTTTACCCTTATAACAATGGAGACTTAAATCTATTTGTACGATTAGGTTCTGATTTCACGGATAACTATTACGAATATAGTTTACCATTAAATATCACCACTCATGGGGCGACCTTACCAGAAGATATTTGGCCTACTTCGAATGATATGGAAATTGTTTTTGATAATTTATTGAAATTAAAGGAAGCAAGAAATAAAGCAATTGAAAAAGGGAGTAATACTGCTTCTTATATCGTTGAATATTCGGAAGTCGATCCTGATAATCCAAAAAGGTTCCTGAAAGTGAAAGGTAGTCCAAACTTACAAGGGATAAAAACAATTATGATCGGGTTGCGAAATCCTGCTAAAAATCAAAAAAATCCTTTTGGAAGTTCGGATGATGGTTTGGCAAAATGTTTAAATATTTGGGTAAATGAATTGCGATTAACCGATTTTACTAGTGAAGGAGGTTCGGCAGCAATAGCTCAAGCACAAGTTAAAGCGGCTGATTTTGCGAACATAGCAATGTCTGGAAATTACAGTGGAGTCAATTGGGGAAGTGTTGAGAGTAGAATTCAAGAGCGACAAAGAAATGAAAAAATAGGATTAGATTTAAACACCAATGTTCAGTTAGGGCAGTTTTTTGGAAAACAAACTAGATTATCTTTACCATTCTTCTACGGCCATTCTTTAAATGTTATTAATCCAGAATACGATCCATTTAATCCGGATATTAAATTGGCTGATTATGACTTAAAAACAAGAAGAGAGAAATCTCAAATGGGACAGGATTTAACAGAAAGAAAGTCATATAATTTCACCAATGTAAGGAAAGAAGCAGCAGCAGGTTCTACTCCGCATTTTTGGAAAGTATCAAATTGGGCAGTTAGTTATGGTTTTGCAGAAAACTTGAAAAAAGACTTTAATACAAAATTTGATCGAACAAAAACTTGGACAGGCGGGTTGAATTATAATTATTCCTTTACAGCAGTTCCATTAGAGCCTTTCAAGAAGGTGAAGTTTATGCAGAAATCTAAATGGTGGGCGATTGTAAAAGATATGAATTTATATTTTTTACCTAAAAATGTTGGCTTTACGAATGATTTAATGCGAAGTTATAACGAACGTCAAATTCGAAATAATTTAGTTCCAGATTATAATTTCAAAGCAGTATATGTTAAGCAATTTACTTGGAGGAGACAATATAATTTAGGTTACGATATTACCAAAAATTTAAAATTTACATTTGACGCAACAAATAAATCAATTTTTGAGGAAGGTCAAGGTCAAGTTAGCAGAAAAGATAATCCATTGGGTTATAAAGCTTTTAAAGATACAATATCCTCCCAATTTTCTACAGGTGGTAAAACAATGGATTATACCCAGAATTATTCGTTTGGTTATAATTTTCCTTTAGATAAAATTCCAGCTTTAAATTGGATGACTGCAAATACAAAATATGGAGGATCTTATAATTGGCAAAGGGCTCCTTTAGGTCAAACAGATTTTGGGAATACTATTCAAAATACTCGAACTGTTAACTTAACTGGGCAAATGAATTTCACTACACTTTATAATAAAGTACCTTATTTAAAGAAAGTGAATAGTGAAGGTAAGAACCAGAGAACTTCTGCTAAAAAGGAATTAGAAGAAGATGTAAAAAAGAAACCAAGTATAGAAAAAGATAAACCAGTTGTTGTTGAAAAACCTGAGTCTGAAATGACAGATGAAGAGAAAAAAGCAAAAAGAAAGAAAGAGCGAAAAGAGAAAAGGAAAGAGCGAAAAGAGAAACGAAAGAAGGATCGTGAAGAGCGGAGAAAAGAAAAAGTAGATCCTTTAAGCGGATTTCTCGCAAGAATGCTGATGAGTGTTCGAAATGTATCAAGCACATATACTTTAACTGACGGAACATTATTGCCTGGTTTTAACCAAGAATCTCGTTTACTTGGAACTACCAATGGTTTAAATTCTCCTTTAGCAGGATTTGTTTTTGGACAACAAGGTTACGATGTTTTTGGGAAACCAAATGGCTATAGTGTTACAAATTTAGCTGCATCTAATAGCACTGAGGTTGGAAATACAGCAAATAATTGGTTGGTAAAAAATGAAGATTTAAATAAAGCCCATGTTGTTACACACACTCAAAATATAACAATAAGAGGAAGTTTAGAACCAATAAAAGATGTTACGGTTGAACTAAGTATGAATAGAACATATTCGAATAATTCAAGTGATTTTTATAGATGGCAAAAAGATGACCCGTTAAATATGGATCCAAATGCCCCGGGTCAATTCAGAAATCAAAGTCAAGTTGAAACAGCAATGTTGACTTATACAACTGTTTCAATAGGTTCTGCTTTTGCAATATCAAATAGAAGTAATCAGTATTCTTCGTCAACTTTTGAAAAAATGTTACACAATAGACCCGAAGTATCTTCTATATTAGGTACCGCTAATCCTAATTCTTCTCACTTAGGATCAGGATATTACGATGGTTACGACGGATCTCAACAGCAAGTTGTTTTAGGAGCATTCCTTACATCTTATACGAATAATGGAATTAGTTCAAAGAATATTAATCCAATAAAAAACATACCAATTCCTAACTGGTCAGTAAATTATAATGGTTTGGCAAAAATGCCATTTATGAAGAAATTAGCTAAAAACTTTGTTATTCGTCATGCTTATAGTTCAACAGTTTCCATTGCTGGGCTACAAACCAATTTGAAAGCGAATGAAGCAGGTTCAGCACGTGATATTAATAATAATTTTGAGGCAAATAAAGTTATACAAAATGTTACCATTTCAGAACGTTTTTCACCTCTATTTGGCGTAGATGCAACTTGGAATATTGGAACACAAGGGTTAATTACAAAATTTGAAGTAAAGAAGGATCGTAGCGCAACACTTTCTTTAAATAACAATCAAGTTACAGAGGTTTTAGGTACAGAATGGGTTTTAGGTACCGGTTTTAAATTTGCGAAAGTTCAACTTCCGATAAAAAATGTTCCTTCTAGTCCTGTTAACGTTAGATTCGATTTATCTTTTAGAGATAATTTAACAGTGATCAGAAAAGTTGTAGAAAATTCAAATCAAGCTACAGCTGGACAAAAAGTAGTTTCTATAAAATCCTCAGCAGATTATAATGTAGGACCAAATTTTGTGATTCAAGTTTATTATGATCAAGTAATCACAACACCTAAAATAGCAACGTCCTATCCAACAGGAAATATGAGTTGTGGAATTAAATTACGTTTTAACTTAGCTGGTGTTCAATAAGTATGAATGATAAAACAATTAGAGTAGCTATTCCTGGTGATGAGGAAGCAATATTTCAATTAATTAAAGATCTTGCAGAATTTGAGAAAGCTCCTAATGAAGTTAGTAATACTTCGCAAGAATTAGGGAAACACTTATTTGAAGAAGGTATTTGCGAAGCTATTGTATGCGAGTATAAAAATGAAATTGTAGGTTTTGCACTTTATTACACATCTTATTCAACATGGAAAGGAATCTGTTTGTACTTAGAAGATTTCTACGTAAAGCCTGAAATGAGAGGGTTTGGTGTAGGATTACTTTTATTTGAAGAAGTAATTCGAATTGCAAAAGTTAAAGAGGTTAAAAGAGTTGATTGGCAAGTTTTAGATTGGAACGAAAACGCAATTCAATTTTATAAAAAACAAGGTGCAATATTAGATGGCGAATGGATTAATGGACGCTTGTATTTATAGATTTTACGTATTAAATAGTTAAAATCACATTCCCATATTTAAAAGATCTTCTTTTGAAATAAGATTATAATTAGTTGGAATATTTAAGCTAAAAAGAGAGGGTCTTTTTTTAACATCTATTTTTTTATCAAGTTTTGAAACTATTATTGCTAATTTAACTCCTCGATTATTTAATTCAAATTCCATTGGAAAACCAGGAACGGCTGAATTTAAATAAGTTTGTCCTTGTTTTGAAACATTAATTTCGTTTGTATACCAATATACAGATTCATTTCCATCAGAATCTGAAACCTTTGCTTTTTTACATTTGTAATTTAATATATCCTTTGTTTCAGGTAATAGAGTGACTTTAAAATTAGTTGAATCAATTTCTTTTATCATTTCTGAAATTGTCATTTTAACGGCATTTTGGCCTGTTATTCCTCCCATTAACATTAAAATTGAATCGGATTGGATATCTGAAATAGTTGTGATATTCATTACAACACCCATGTTCATTTCAGATCGAGTTTTGTCTTTCGAAAAATATACCTCCATTTTTGAATCGTTAAACATGCCTATCACAGATTGCATTTCAGGATTATCTGTGGAAACATCTATAGAATAAGAAATATGACCTTCCGTTAATTGAGAATTTCCATAAAATGAAATACAGAGAGTGTATACGAATGCGAACAGTGTTTTTTTCATAGTTTTGAAATAATTTAGTCTTAAAAATACTAAAAAAAGGAGATAAACTTCTAGCTTGAAGTTATTAATTTGTTAATTGCTAGACCTTTTTGCATACTTTTTGGGGCGATGCCAAAAAGTATGAATTTTGAATAATTACTTCGAAGCTTAGTTCTAATCCGAAGCATATATTAAGTGAAATTCAAGTTTATGATCAAGCTTCGGTTATCATTTCTCTTACTTTTGCTTGATCAAAAGTAAGCAAAAATCAAGAAAACTTAAGATGCAAGATAACTTTCAAACCGAAGTAGAATCTTCACTTAAGAAATTTATTTTT
>CALPSU020000214.1 GCA_943326315.2 Chryseobacterium gleum | reverse complement strand
GTTTTCAAATCGAATGAATCATACTTTAAGTGGAATGGTTTAGATTTAAAAGGAGAACAAGTTCCGGAAGGGAATTACATTTATTATGTTACCGGTTACAACTCAAAAGGAAAACTTATTACGAAATATAGCTCTTTAAAGGTTGTTAGGTAATATTCTACCCCTTCAATTTATTAATAATCCCAGTAGTAGAAAATCCATCTACTAAAGAAATGGCTTCAACTGTTCCGCCATATTTTTTAACGATATCAGAACCAACGATGTATTTTTTTGAAGTTGAGTCCGTTTCATTTGGATCGTAATCAGCTCCTTTAACTAAAACGTCTGGTTTTAACGCTTGAATCATTTCTAATGGAGTATCATTATCAAATAAAACAACCATGTCTATAAAGCCTAAAGCGGAAAGAACGAAAGCTCTTGCTTCTTCTGGATTTACAGGTCTATCGTCTCCTTTACCCAATCTTTTTACAGATGCGTCTGTATTGATAGCAACAATTAATTTAGTTCCTAAATCTGCAGATTTTGCTAAATAGGTTACGTGACCTGTATGAAGAATATCGAAACATCCGTTTGTGAAAACAATTTTGTTGTTTTTTAATCGCCATATTTCGACACGCTGAATTGCTTCAGTTATTGTCGCTAGTTTCGATTGAAGATACTGAATTCTTGCCATTTTCCTCTGTAAAATTTTTAGGTATTAATACCAATGAAATTAATCCTAAAATGATCATCAATACTGTTTGTGACAACCAAATTATCCATCCTAATGCAGTTCCTATTCCTAAAGCTTGTTCTGGATAATCTTTGCCAATATAAAAAGCGACTACCAAACCAACAAGAATTGGATACGTTCCAATTCCACCATTTGTCAAAACAATCCCTATTGAGCCAGCTATAAATCCAATGAAAATACCTGACACTGGAAAATCGTGCGTTTGTTCAAGTGCGAAGAAAGGTAAAGTAAACATTAATAAATAGGACACCCATATAGCAATAGTATGACCAATATATGCAATTGGTGATTTTAATTTAAAAATAGAAAATAAGCCTGCAACAACATCTTTCGTAAAACTTAAAATCTTTAATCGCAATGCTTCTTTTTTAATGAATAAATAGATCATTACTACCGCTCCAATTGCAAAGCAAGAACCGATTACAATTTTCCAAGGAAAACCTTGTCCGTCAGATGGTTTACTTGTAAAATTGTAACTTTTCATTTGCTCGATAATTGCAAAAAAATCGTCGTAACCAATGAAAGCTGTAAACGCACCTAAAGATGCTAAAATAACAAAATCAACAGCTCTTTCTGCTATGATTGTTCCAAATGAAGTTGAAAAAGGAACACCGTCAGAACGATAAAGCATTGCAGCTCTAGAAGCTTCACCAGCTCTAGGAATAGTTAAATTAATTAAATAACCAATCATGATAGCATGATAGCGATTCCAAAATTTAGTTTTATACCCTAGAGGTTCTAATGCATACTTCCATCTATATGCTCTAGAAAAGAAAGCAACAGTTCCAATTAATAATGCGAGAATGATCCAAAAATAATTTGCCTCTTTTATTGCTTTATAAAATTGGATTTCATCTTTTGAAGACATACTTGTAAAGGAATGCCAAATCAAATAAGCTCCTAAAAATAAAGGTAAAACAGTTTTTACAAGAGGAATAATTATTTTTTTAGACATTAGTCAAGAAGATTGGTTTCTTCATTTGGAAAAACCAAAGAAGGTTTAAATGTTTTTGCTTCTTCAAAGTCCATATATCCATAGCCAATAATTATGATGATATCATCTTTTGCGACTCTTCGAGCTGCAGGCCCGTTTAAGCAAATAGTACCACTTTTTCTATCTCCTTTTATGACATATGTTTCAAATCTTTCGCCATTATTTATGTTTACGATTTGTACACGTTCACCTTCTATTAAATTAGAGGCATTCATCAACTCTTCGTCGATTGTGATGCTTCCAATATAATTTAAATCAGCCTGCGTAACTTTAACACGGTGAATTTTCGATTTTACTACTTGAATCAACATTTGATATAACAATTTGAAGCGGTAAAAGTAACGAATAATTAGAGAATAGGCAATAAATAAAATGGGCCGAATTTATTCTTTATTTAGATTTTATTTTAGTGATTTCACTTTCAAATTCGGTCAAAAAAGTTTTGGTTAAAAGAGTCATTCCTTCTTCTAATTTTGTTTCTTCAGAGATTGTTTTTCCGTTGAATAATGTAATAGAATATCCTCTTTTTAAGACTTGAATTGGATCCATTAATTTAATGGATTGCTCTACTTGTTGCAATGAATTTTTTCGAATATTTAGAATGTTATTTATTGTTTTCGGCAATTTTTCGATCTCTCTTTCGATCTCTAGTTTTTTTGTTTTTAATTCAAATTGAATGTTTTTTCCAACATTTTCGATAAGACTTGTAACACGAGTAGATTCTGTATAAAACAATTCTTTAGCGCCTTTTTTAATTAATTTTTGCGAATTTATTATGTTTTCACGTTCACGAAGTAAAGTAAATTTCACATTTGTTTTAACAGAAGTGCTAGCATTTACTAAATGATTTTTTGTTTCATTAAGTCGTTGTGAAGTAACATTTTTAAAAAGTTTTACCTCTGAATTTAACGATCTATTTGAATGTTCAAGTATGTTTTTTGAATGGGTGCGAATGGTTTTAATTCCGTCTTTAACAGGTACTGCAAAATCATGAAAAGCTTGAATTAAAAAGTCGCCTAATTCAGTAGGAGTAATTGCGTTTCTGAAGGCAACCATTTCGGCAACAGTCATGTTTGTGGAGTGACCAATTCCTGTTAAAACAGGAAGGGGAAAAGTAGCAATAGATTTACACAATTCGAAATTATTATAACACGACAAACCAACTTCTCCACCACCACCACGAACAATTACAACTACGTCAAAATGATGTTTTACTTTTTCAATTCTTTTAAGTTGTTCTTGAATAGAAGCGACCGCAACATCTCCTTGTAAATATGCTTGAAAAAGGAAAGTAAAGAAATGATAATTCCACTGATTCGTTTCTATTACTTTTCTGAAATCGGAAAGACCTTTACTTGTATCAGCAGAAATTAATGCGATGCGTTGCGGCAATAATGGAAAAGGTAAGGATTGATTTCTATTTAATAAATTCTCTTTTTGTAATTTTAATAATGTTTCCTGCCGTTCTTTTTGAAGTTCACCTAAAGCATAATTTGGATCGATATCTAAAATTTGCAAGCTCAACCCAAACGTTTCATGGAAAACAATTTTAACTTGAATTAATAAAGTTGAATCTTCTCTCAAAGGTTCTTTAACAACATCGATAAATCGTTTATTAATTCGTTGAAAGTTTTGTTTCCAAATAGAAGCCGTCATTTGAGCAACAATCTTTCCATCTTCTTTTTGTAACAATTCAGGAAAACAATGTCCGCTTGGATACATGTTTAATTTATGCATTTCCGCTTTTACCCAATACGTTTGATGGTAGCGTTCTTCTATCGTTTTTTTAATAGAAGAAGCTACTTGCTTCAAAGTAAATATTTGGCGAGAATCTGACATTAATTATAAAGTTAAAATTTTTGTTTCCCCCTTTGGAGGGGATAATTAATAACTCATTTCTACAATCTTCTTCACATCAGCAGGAGTTAGATTTTTATGTTCACCTAATCCTAGCCAATTTCTTTCGATAAAACGAGTCTCTATTCTTTCCGCTGTCCCTTCAAATTCGGAAGTGTATTCTGAAAGTTTCGTAGGAATATTTAAAGAATGGAAGAAAGCTTCTAATTTTTCAATTCCTGCTGTTGCTTTTTCCTCAATTGTTCCTTCATGAACACCAAAAACTCTTTCTGCAAATTGTGCTAATTTTTTCTTTTTAGCTTCAAAATTATAACGATAATGACTAGGAGCAATTATTGCTAAAGTGCGCGCATGATCGATTCCAAATTTAGCCGTTAATTCATGGCCAATAGCATGAACAGCCCAATCGGTTGGAACTCCTTTTTGGATTAATCCGTTTAACGCCATAGTACAGCACCACATATAATTGGAAGCTGCTTCGTGATAGTATGGATTTTCTATTACCATTGGAGCGACTTCGATCAATGTTTGCATAATGCTTTCAGAAAATCGATCTTGTAAAAAAGCTTGGGTAGGGTAGGTCATGTATTGTTCCAAAACATGTGTAAATGCATCTGTTATACCGTTTGCAATTTGATGTTTTGGAATAGATTGTATTACTTGTGGATCTAATATTGAGAATTGAGGAAATAATCCTGGTCCGCCCATCCCGAATTTTTCTTGTGTTTCGGCCCTTGTAATTACTGCACCAGAATTCATTTCAGAACCAGTTGCAGGCATTGTTAAAACAGTACCAAATGGCATTCCTTTTTCTGTACGAATAAATTTTGAAAGGATATCCCAAGGAGAATCCCCTTCATAAAGTGCTGCAGAAGCTAAAAATTTCGCGCCATCAATTACAGATCCACCACCGACAGCGAGTAAATAGGTTATATTTTGAGTCTTGATAATTTCTAAAGCTTTCAACAAAACCTCGTATTCAGGATTTGCAGGAATGCCTCCAAACTCTACAAGATCAAAATTTGAAAGTGCAAGTTTTACTTTTTCATAAATTCCATTTTGCTTAATGCTTCCACCTCCATATAGCAATAACACTTTGGAATTTGTAGGGATTTCGGATGATAATTTACTTATTGTGTCTTTACCAAAGATTAATTTGGTAGGATTTTGAAATTCGAAGTTTAGCATAATGAATTGTTTTTTTATTGTTTACTAAG
>CALPSU020000213.1 GCA_943326315.2 Chryseobacterium gleum | reverse complement strand
GTGATACTAGTATAAACATCCGTTAATAAAGTAGTAGAAACAGCACATTGACCAGCATCAGGAGCGAAAGTATAGGTTGCAGCAGTTGTATTATCAATTGTTGGAGGCGTCCATGTTCCTGTAATAGGTGTAGTATTTGTAGAAGATGAAGGTAATGATGGAGCTGTTGTTCCACTACAGAAAGATATTGGTGCAAAAGTTGGAGTGATACTAGTATAAACATCCGTTAATAAAGTAGTAGAAACAGCACATTGACCAGCATCAGGAGCAAAAGTATAGGTTGCAGCAGTTGTATTATCAATTGTTGGAGGTGTCCATGTTCCAGTAATAGGTGTAGTATTTGTAGAAGATGTAGGTAATGATGGAGCTGTTGTTCCACTACAGAAAGATATTGGAGTAAATGTTGGGGTGATACTAGAAGAAATAGTAGTTGTTAATGTAGTAGAAACTGCACATTGATTAGGGGCAGGAGTGAAAGTATAGGTTGCAGCAGTTGTATTATTAATTGTTGGAGGTGACCATGTTCCTGTAATAGGTGAAGTATTTGTAGAAGATGGTGGTAATGATGGTGCTGCTGCTCCACTACAGAAAGCTATTGGAGCAAATGTTGGGGTAATACCTGAAGAAACAGTTACATTCACAACATCCGTATTTGTACATCCAAAATAATCTGTACCTGTTAAAGTATAGGCTGTAGATGCAGAAGGGGTAACAGTTTGTGTAAGTGAAGAAGTATTATTATTTATAGTAGTAACTGGCAATGAAGTCCATGCATATGTTGGATTAGGAATTGTACTCATAAAATTCAATGTCCAACTAACGATAGTTCCAGCATCTCCTGTATATAAATCTCCAACTTTTAATGTCCATGCGCCAGTTGTACTAGTGCATGAGGCAATAAATGTTGCCCAGGCTGCTGCTCCTCCAGAAGGTATAAAAGTTCCAGTAAAAGGAGCTGTGCCTGAAGTTAAAGAACCTCCTCCAGAAGGTGTAAAAGTTGTATTTGTAAAATTATCTCCAGAAGATCCATTTTGGTCAATTAATTTAATTGATTGATTCGAGGAATTAGTTAACCAAACTATTAAATCGGAATCATAAGTATGAGTGATATTAAGCACAACAGAAGTTAAAGAATAACCTGCCATTAAGCCTACAGGAGTAATGGCAGAAGAAGCAAAAGTCCCCGTAGTACCTGTCCAAGAAGGAGATGTAATACCACCATCATTGATACTATAAGGAGTAGAATTTGTAGCAGTTATTGGCCGAATACTCATCCCTGAAACACTTCCAGTTAGAGTTGTAGATACACCTGAGCAAATCGTCACATCATTTGAAACAGTTACAACTGGTGCTGTAACGGTAACAACTTTTGAATCTGTACAACCACCTTGTGTATAATAAAGTGTATGCGTACCAATACCAGCTGAAGAAGGTGTAAATGTTCCAGTGGTAGCATTTGTAATTCCTGGACCTGACCATGTACCTCCTGGAGGTGAGAAAAGAGGTAAGGTATATGCAGCAGCATTTAAACACTTACTTTCATCAGCACCAGCTTCTACTCCTTGATTACCTGAAATAATAAAGTTAAAATCGCAACCACAAAGAGGATAATTATCAACTATTAAAAAGTACTGAGTATTTGGAGATAATGTACTACCCGCAATTGTTAAAGTACCGGAAGCTACAGGTCCACCAGAAGTACAACCTTGGCTGTCCCAAGTTCCATTCATTGTATTTGAAGTCCTGTTTGCACAGGCACCCAAACCATCGTTTCTTTTAAATACCTCAAATTGAAGAGCGCCACCATCTGTATACTGCCCTCCACCTATATTAATACAATCTGTATTTATTGAAAAATTAATATCAGAAGCTGGAGTTGTAGTAAAAAAACTAAACCATACAGTATTATCAGTAACGCCATTACATTGCCATTCGCCACCACTAGAACTAGCAATAGGATCCTTATTGATATTTTTAGTTGCACCTTTAGTTGTTGCAAAATATTGGTTATTTGGACACATAACCGTTGCAGTTGAACAATCATCATTAACTACAGTAATAGGAGGATCAAAACTATTAACACAAATTTGAAAAGCACCAGTATTTGTTGAATAACCATCAACTAAAATATAATATGTATCACCAGGATTTAAATTGTTTGCATTTAAAGTTAAAGTATTAGCACCGGAAGCAGCTTGTGAGCAACCTAATGAACTATAAGTTGTTCCTGAACATGAAGTAGTACTAAAAACAAAAGCTTGCGGCCTATTCAATCCTGTAGCTGAGCCATTTATTAAAATTGTATTATTTGTTCCTATAGCTGTAAATTTAAAATATACAGTATTGAGAGAAGTATTTTCCATACAACTTGGCACACCAACACTCGTAAGATTTTCTCCAGTCGCACCAGCATTAGAATAAGCATCAACGGCAGAACAGAAGTTACTCGCTGGTAAAGTTATTGCACTGCACGGGTCATCATTAGAAGGCTGAGAAAGAGAAGTTACACATAGTTTAAAAGTGCCTGTTAAACTGTTTTTTCCATCTACAATGATGTAATACAACGAACCAACAGTTAAAGTACTAGAAGTAACTGTAGAAACAGCACCAGTAGTAGGATTATTACATGCCAACTCAGTAAAAATTCCGGTACAGGGTGGTGTTGGGGGAGAAGCAAATAATGCTACCATTGTCTGTGTAAGAGAAGATCCTGTAACGGTTATATTAACAGTTGGTGCAGTAGCTAAGAAACTAAACCACATTGAATTATTTGTTCCTGCTCCAAAACAAGTAGGAGTAACAGTACCCGTAATACCAGCATTAGAATATTGACTTGCTGTTGAACAAGCATTTGAAGAAACTAAAATTGAAGTCGCACAATCATCTCCAGGAGCTGAAAAGGCAAAACAACTTATTAAAAAAGCAGAAACTAGTAGTGTAATTTTCATATTAAATTATAAAAAAGATATTAATGTAAAGGTTCGATTAATTTTATTCCAAACCCAATTTCAACCAATGGGATTACAGAATGAGTAACGCCAGAATTATTTATATTTAATTTTTCATTAATTAATGAATCTTTAAAAACCATACCTTTAGAAATAGATTTTTCAATAGAATATAACTCTATTATTGGACCATTTTTAATCTGAACTAATTGAGACTCGGAATAATTTCTATAACCTGAAAAATCAAAAACACCTAATCGTTCTATATCATCTGAAGAGATTTTAGTTTTAATTTTAGAACTTTTAATTCCATTTTTCTCTAAATCTTCTATAGTAGTAAAAACGTTAGAAACAGGAGAAACAGTAGAAACTATTTTCTTTGAAGAAATATGATCCTGGGCTAAAGAATTAAAACTAAAAAATAAACAAATGATAAACAGGAAAATATAACTCATTTTTATATAAATTAAAATTAAAAAAACTAATTTTTAGTTAGACGAGAAGAAAATATATTAGTTGCCTTATTCAAATAAAGAATAATTAAAACTAAAATTTGAGTAGAAATAATTTAATCCGCAAATGTAATAATAAAATAAATATTATAAAAACAAAAAAAACGCTACATTAGTAAGATGGAAGAGAAAACATTAAATGACGCAACTTTGTGTAAACTTTTAGGGATTAAAATTCCTATAATTATGGCTCCGATGTTTTTAGTGTCTAACACAGAAATGATTATTGAAGCTGTAAACTCAGGTATTACAGGTGCTATTCCAGCATTAAACTACCGTACAACAGATGAATTAAAAACAGCAATAAGATTCATAAAATCAAAAGTTAAAGGTCCATTTGGAATAAATCTAATTGTTAATCCTTCCAACTTTCAATACAAAGAACAATTAAAAGTTTGTTGTGAAGAGAAAATTGCATTCATCATTACCTCTTTGGGTTCTCCTGAAGAAACAATAATTGAAGCTCATAAAACAGGAATAAAAGTTTTTTGTGATGTAACGAATGTAAAATATGCTTTAAAAGCAGAACAATTAGGCGCTGATGCTTTAATAGCTGTAAATAAAGAAGCTGGTGGTCATGCAGGAAACCTATCCTATAAAGAATTAATCCCCGAATTATTAAGTAACGTTTCAATTCCTGTGATTTCAGCAGGAGGAGTAGGAACAGGAAAAGGCATAAAAAGCATGCTTGAGCTAGGAGCAGCGGGTGTTTCAATGGGGAGTTTATTTATCGCTTCAAAAGAATCTGATGTATCCCAGGAATATAAACAGGCATGTGTAGATTACGGAGCTAAAGATATTGTGATGACAACAAAATTGTCAGGTACACCTTGTTCAGTAATAAAAACACCTTATGTTGAGAAAATTGGAACCGAACAAAATTGGATAGAAAAAATACTCAACAAAAGCAAAAGATTAAAAAAATGGGTAAAAGCATTTACATTTTATAGAGGAATGAAAAATCTTGAAAATGCTGCATTTGGAGCGACATATAAAACTGTTTGGTGTGCAGGCCCAAGTATCGAATATGTGACCGAAATAAAAAGTATTAAAGATATTGTAAATCAATTAATATCAGAATATGAGCAAGCTTAAGAACGATTTCTCAATTGGAAAATTACAATGGAAATTATTTTTATTAGGTCTCTTTAAAATTCCTATTATTGGTTTTGTAAATCCTAAAATAATCGATATTAGCGAAGAAAAAGTAACGGTTAAAATAAAATTAAAAAGAAGAACAAAAAACCACTTAAACTCAATGTATTTTGGAGCTTTAGCCGTTGGAGCTGATATTGCTGGCGGTATTCATGTTTTCTATTTCTCCGAAGTGTTAAATAAAAAAATATCGTTTTCCTT
>CALPSU020000212.1 GCA_943326315.2 Chryseobacterium gleum | reverse complement strand
TAATATCTGAAATAGGTTATATGAACGGTCACTATACATTTAAAAATCAGCACAGTAATGATTTATTTAATGTTTTAATTCCTAAATTTAATCTTATTTACTATCCTAAAATGAATTAATTTTAGAATTTAAAATCTGATTCATTATCTTTATGCACTAATAAAAAAGTGTATGAAATTATTATCTTATTTGATTATAATATTTATTACAGCTTCATGTGCTTCTATTCAACCTGAAGCACCTGAAATTATTGTAAAATCTAATCCCACTCTAATCCAACAAACATCCACCGTTGTTGTTCCTATTAAAATAAATTTAGCACCTTATTTTAAGGAAACAGATAAATCAATTCCGAAAAAATTTACTGGAAAACAAGAGAATTGTGAAGGTGTAAGTTTTGCATACGTTTTTAATCGAGATCCAATAAGTTTTAAAGGTTCTGGCCAATCCATTTTATTTGATGTCGATGGTGAATATTCTTTAGATCTAAATTACTGTGTAAAATGTACAGATATATTTGGAGACAAACCACATTGTGTATCTCCCCGTGTTTATGTAAGCTGTGGAAACAATGGTGAAACAATGAGAAAAGTTGAAGTTGGTTATACAACAGATATAAAACTTACTTCTGACTTTAAATTAAAATCTACAACAAATTTAAGGAAATTTGAAACTATTGATCCTTGTGAAATAAGTCTATTTAAATACGATGCTACAAGCTTGTTAAAAAAAGAAGTTACAAAATCACTTAAAAATTTAGAAAATGAAATTGATAAAAAAATAGGAACTGTAAATTTAAAAGCTGAAGCTGAAAAAGCTTGGAATGTTCTATCAAAACCAATTTCATTAGGTAAATTTGGATTTTTACAAGCAAATCCAAGTAAAATTGGATTTGAAAATTTAAAATTTAACGGAAATACTGCTACTGCAGATTTATCACTTACTTTAAATCCAAAATTATCCACTCTAAAATTAGAATCTAAGACTGTAACATTTCCGAAATTAACTGAAGTAACAGATGAAAATGGATTTAATATAAATTTAGATATAATTGCAACATACGATTCCCTTAGTACTATTCTGACCTCAGAATTGAAAGGTAAAGAAATTTTAATTAAAGGTAAAAAAGTCATTTTTGAAACAATCGATATTTTTGGTGCATCAAATCAACAGTTAAGTATAAAAATAGGATTTTCTGGTAAAAAAAATGGGACGCTATTCTTAGTTGGGACTCCACTTTTTGATCAAACAACTCAAATTATTTCATTCCCAGATTTAAACTTTGATTTAAAAACAAAAAATGCACTTTTAAAATCAGCAAAATGGTTATTTAATGATAAAATAACTGAAATTTTACGTGAAAATTCTACAATAAATCTAACACCACATTTATTATCTGTTCAAAAAATAATTGAAAAACAAATAAATACGGAAATTCAAGAAGGCGTATTTATTAAAGGAAGTATTGAAAAAATTTCATTGAATGGAATTTACCCTAATTCTGAATCATTAACATTAAGAGTTAATAGTAAAGGAAATATTGAACTTGAAATGAAATAATATTTTATCTTTTCTGACCTCTAGTTTTAGGTTTTTTATATTTTTTCTTTATCTCAATCTTATAAGATCCACCTAGGTTAACCTTTGTATTTTTCTTTTTCTTTTCTTGAAAAGCTCCTCTAGAATCTTTAATAGTTGCTTCTGAAGCATAATTAACACCTGCAATTACAGGTTTTTCCTGTTCAATTAGAATCTCTGAAATTTCTATTTCACTAGGTAATTCTACCATCGGAATCTTCATTTTCATCATTTCTTCAATTGGAAGTTGGTATTTTTCTTCGGCTTGTGTTACAAAAGAAATTGCAATACCATCTTTATCAGCTCTTCCAGTTCTACCAATACGATGAATATAATTAGAAGAATCGTCTGGCATGTCGAAATTTATAACGTGCGTTACATCAGAAATATCAAGACCTCTAGAAACTAAATCAGTTGCAATTAGTCCTCTATTAATACCTTCTTGAAAATGTCTTAATGAATTAAACCTGAAATTTTGAGATTTGTTAGAATGAATGATCCCAAATTCGTCTGGAAATCTTTCTGAAATTATTTCATGCAATAAATCTGCTAATCTTTTACTTCCTGTAAAGATTAAAACTTTAGTCATATCAGTAGTAGTCTCTAATAAATGTATCAATAAATTTACTTTTGTGTAAAAATTTGGAACACTATAACCAGACTGAATAATTTTCTCTAATGGAGTACCATGAGCTGCAGCTTCAATTTTTTGAGGATTATTAAAATAATCTTCAATAATAAATTCTACATCTTCATTCATAGTTGCCGAAAAAAGTAAATTTTGTCTTTTTTCTGGCATTACTTCTAGTATATTTTTTAATTGAGTACGAAAACCTAAATTAAGCATTTCGTCCATTTCATCAATAACTAATTTTTGTACGCATTTTAATTTCAGTGAACCATTTAATGAAAGATCAAGCATTCTTCCTGGAGTAGCAACTAAAACATCTAAACCTTCCATCAACATAGCTTTTTGCGTATTGATATTTGCTCCTCCATATACACCACCCACACGAACACTCATGTAGGTAGTTAACTTCTCAACCTCTTCAACAACTTGAATAACTAATTCTCTTGTAGGAACTAGTATAATAATTCTAGGCTCAATTTGATTTGAATACTTTAATAAATTTAACATTGGCAAAAGAAAAGCAAGTGTTTTACCTGTACCAGTTTGTGCTAAACCTACTACATCTTTCCCTGACATTATTACTGAAAAAGCTTTACTTTGAATAGTTGTAGGTTGATCAAATCCTAAATCGTCTATCGCTTTCAAAAGTTGTTTACTTAAATTCAATTCACTAAAAGTCATGGTATCTTTATATATTAAAGAACAAAGGTACGAAAAAGTCCCCCAAGACTAGCTATTTAAAGAATCTTGATGAAAATAACTTCAAAAATATAAAAAAGAGATTTTTTTCAAATAAAGACTATCAACAACTATAAGCGGATAAGTTAATTTCAATTCCAATATTATTTAGCTAATAGAACTTACTTTTATATAACTTAAAAAGTGTCTATTTTCAAAATATACATGTCAGAAAAAATTATCAAAGATTTAGAACATCAATTAAAATTAAAGGATTTTAAATTAAATTCTTTGTTAGAAATAACAAATGCTATAAACTCTAATCAAGGAGTAGAGCAATTGAGTAAAATTTTCGAATTCATTGTAAAAGAGCAACTTGGTTTTGATAAATTTATTTTATTCGATAAACAAGAAGAATGGGATTGCCTTTTGAAAATTGGATTCAAAGGTAAAGTTAAGGATATTGACGTACCAAGAGATTTATTGAGATTTAAAGAAATAACAGTAATAGAATCTTCTCCTTCTTCGATTTTAAATGAATTCGATGTTGTTGTTCCAATTATTCATAAAGAACAACCTTTAGCCTATTTATTAATTGCAGGATTAGAACACCAAAAATTAAAAGTTTCAGAAACTATGTCAAATATGAGTTTTTTACAAACTCTAACTAACATTATAGTTGTAGCTGTTGAAAATAAAAGAATGGCAAAGGCAAGTATTAAGCAAGAAAGGTTAAAAAAAGAATTGGAAGTTGCTTCTGTTATGCAAAAACTTTTATTTCCATCTGAATTACCTTCAAATGTTCGGATGGATATATCTGCAAAATATAAGCCTAGACATGAAGTAGGTGGAGATTACTACGACTTCATTCCTTTAGGAAATGAAGAATATATACTTTGCATGGCTGACGTTTCAGGAAAAGGAATAAGTGCAGCATTATTAATGGCTAATTTTCAAGCTACAATTAGAACGATTTTCAGATATCAACGATTTGAAATGGAATTTCTAATGGAGGAACTTAATAAAAAAGTTATGAGAAGTGCTAAAGGAGAAAAATTTATAACTTTTTTTATTGCACATTATAATGCCGACACTAGAAAATTAAAATATGTTAATGCTGGACATAACCATCCATTTATAACAAATGGTAAAAAAGTTCAAATGTTGAATAAAGGATGTATTGGATTAGGTATGATGGATGAATTACCATTTATTAATGTTGGTGAAATTGAACTTCAGCCAAATACTACTTTAGTTTTATATACGGATGGAGTTGTTGAATTAGAAAATCTTACTGAAAATTATTTTGGACTAGATCGATTAGTTAAAATGATTCATAGTTATTACCCTCTAAAAATGGAAGATTTAAATAATTTAATTTTTTCAAAATTAGACGAATGGAGAGGTCCTCTAAAACTTGTAGATGATACTGCTATTTTTAGTTGTCGATTTTTTTAAATTACCTAAGTATATACATCTTTCCAAAATCTTTAGTAAAATATGAATCTCCACCTGTGTTTCTGTGTTTAATATCTTCTCCTTTAATTTGAGCTTTTACACGATATAAATAAACGCCATTAGCTAGAGGATCACCGAATTCATCTGTTCCATTCCAATCGTATTCAGAAATATTTCTACCTATATATATTCGGCCTAATTCAGATTCTGTAATTTCTCGAACTACTTTACCCGTAACAGTCATTATTTGAATAATTATATTTTCCGGAACATAACTTCCAGTTAAAGTAAATACAAAACGAGTACTAGTACTGAAAGGATTAGGGTAATTCATTAAATAAGTAATGGAAGATTCTTTTATGACTTCAAAACTAATTTTATATTGTAAATCTCCAGATAGATTTCCCGATCTATCTGTTCCTTGAATCATTAATGTATACTTTCCATTCTCTTCAAAAAGCGCAGGATAAATTATTTTAAACTTTTTATT
>CALPSU020000211.1 GCA_943326315.2 Chryseobacterium gleum | reverse complement strand
ATAACTTAATTCTATACCCTTTTTCGGATGCATACAATACATCTTGTTTTTTGACTTGACGAATTCCGTAATTAAACAGATTATCAGGATTAACAGATGTTCCGAAGGCGTGCTTGATCAATAAAGTTAATTTATATTTTGAATCAAATCCATCTACATCTAATGTTGGATCTAATTCAGCAAAACCTAACTCTTGGGCTTTCGCTAAAGCATCCTCATAAGAAACACCATAATTTGCTTGGGTCAATATATAATTCGTTGTTCCATTTACAATTCCTTGAACAGAAGACAACGAATCATTGTTGTAATATTCTTCCAGATTTCTAATAATTGGAATTGATCCACCAACTGATGCTTCGTATAAAAAAGATACTTTATTTTCTTTCGCTAGATTTATCAATTCATCTAAATGCTCGGCAATCAGTTTTTTATTAGCTGAAACGACATGCTTCCCTTTTGATAAAGCTTCTCTTACGATTTTTAAAGCTTCATTACTGTCGTTAATTAATTCAACAACTAAATTAATTTCATCATCGTTCAATATCTCACTTGCTTCATAACCAATTAATTCTGTAGCTTTCTCTCTTTTCTTAGTTCGATCTTTTACAACGATACGCTTTATTTTCGCATCTAATAAATTGGATTGATTTAAGACTTCATACAAACCTGTTCCTACACATCCAAAACCAAATAATCCTATAGTTAACTGTTTTCTCATTTTCTTTAATTGTTTTATTTTTTTTAATATAAATTAGACAGATTCAGTCTATCTCGATGCATTATTAATACATTTATTTTCTTTTAAAAATTGTTGGGGAATGCTTTTTAAAATCGTTAAATAAAAAATCATTTATTAAGGATAACAATTGTTCATTTTCAACTAAAAATCCATCGTGACCAAAATCGGATGTAATTGTACCCAATTTTGCTGATGAAATATTTTCTTTCAAAAATACTTGTTCTGAAATTGGAAATAAATAATCAGAACCTATCCCAATAACTAATGTATTCGCTTGTATTTCTGATAATGCCATCTCTATTGACTCTCTCCCTCTACCAACATTATGTGAATCCATTGCCTTACTTAATGTAATATACGAATAAGCATTAAATCTATCTGCTAATTTTTTCCCCTGATAAGATTGGTAAGAACTTGCCCGGAAATTATCAATAGTTTCATTTCCTTCATTCGTTTGTGTTTTTCCATAACCTTCATAAGAACGATAACTAATCATAGCAATACTTCTTGCAACTGATAATCCATATTTTGCATCGTCTATTGAACCGTTACCATAAGTTGGGTCACCATAAATAGCCAAACGTTGTGATTCGTTAAAAGCAATTCCAAATGCTGAATGCCTTGCGTTTGTTGCAATTAAAATTAAATTCTCAATTAATTGAGGTTCTAAAATTGCCCACTCAACTGCTTGTTGCCCTCCAAGTGAAGCTCCAATTAAAGTATAAATTGAGTCTATTTCTAAAAAATCTTTTAACAGTGAATGAGCTTTTGCCATATCTCTTGGTGTAACTAGAGGGAAATTATTTAAATATACATCCCCGTTTTCGTCTAAAGTAGATGCACTTGAACTTCCGTAACTAGATCCAATAACATTTGCACAAACAATAAAATATTCATTAGGATTGAACAATGCTTTTTCACCGAAAATACCAGACCACCAATCAAAAACATCACTGTTTCCAGTTAAAGCGTGGCAAGCCCAAACAACTTTACTATTACCTGGAATATAATTTCCATAAGTATGATAAGCAATTTTTAAAGATTGGATTTTTTTCTGATTTTCAGTTATAAAATCAGAATGTGATTCAAAAATTTTAGTATTTGAATCAAACGTACTTGAATTACTTTTTGAATTTGATGACATATTTTAATTTAAATTTATATTCTCCCATTTAGTTGGGATCTGGAATTGGCACCGGTTTTCCAATCAGCTAAAGCCGACTTTAAGTTGGTTGCCAGAGATTCATTGAGCCAGTCTCTCATCTCTTCTTTATAAAACATTAAAATTCACCGCTGTGAAAGTATGTGCAAAGATTCAAAATAAATTTTAACAATTCCAAATATATTATTTTAAAAAATCGAAGTTCACTCGAAATACATGAAAACAGTTGAAAATTATTGCTCTAAATCAAATATATAAAGAAAACTAATCTAGATTAATATTTGTTTATAATTAAAATAACTTTAATCTATACTCTCTTTAATTAAAATAAATTCTATTTTTAACTGAATTTAAAATGCATTCAATTATGAATAAAGGAATTGTGAAATTTTATAATGAAACTAAAGGTTTTGGTTTTATAAAAGAAGAAGGAACAGAAAAAGAATATTTTGTTCATGTTTCAGGATTGATCAACAAAATAAAAGATAATGATGAAGTAACTTTTGATCTCGAAGAAGGAAAAAAAGGCATCAATGCTGTTAATGTTAGGATAGTTTAATTCCATTCATAATATATCTTAATTTATCAAAAAAAGAGTCTCTAATTGGGACTCTTTTTTTGATAAAACACCTAAATTTAGAAATGAAATCTTATTTTTGATCTCAATTATTAAAATTACGGATGAAAGCACTTTATTTAAAAGAAATTCGAAGCTTCCTAAGTTCAATCATCGGGTATATTTTTATCCTTATTTATTTGATTGCATCAGGACTTTTTCATTGGATTATATCCTATAATACTAACCTACTTGAAGGGACAGAATCAGATTTAATTCCGTTTTTCAATCTTTCTCCAGTAATTTTTTTAATTCTTATTCCTGCAATAACGATGAGATCAATAGCTGAAGAAAGAAGAACAGGAACTATAGAATTACTATTTACAAGACCAATTTCCGATTTAAAAATACTACTAGCTAAATACTTCGCAGGAGTAACCTTATTAATAATAGCTATTTTACCAACCTTTGTTTACTACATTTCAATGTACAATTTAGGTAATCCTATTGGAGTAATTGATGGTGGAGCAACACTAACATCCTATCTTGGACTCGTTCTTTTAGGTTCAACATTTGTTGCAATTGGGCTATTTGCCTCTTCAATCACAAACAGTCAAATAGTTGCTTTTATTCTAGGAATGTTTTTATGCTGGATATTTTATGATGGACTAACATTAATTGGCTCTTTTAATCTTATGGGAAGTTTCGATTCTATAATTCAATATTCTGGAATTTCATTTCATTACGATGCTATTAAAAGAGGGGTGATCGATTCAAGTGATATCGTTTATTTTCTTTCAATTATCACATTATTTATTTATGCTGCTTTAACAGTGATTAAAACTCTAAAAAAATAATCATGGCTGAGAAAAAAACAATTATTAAAGGAATGTATAACTGGACTTTTTTAGTCATTGTTATCGTTGCATTAATTCTAATAAATATTATCAGCTCTTTTTTAAATAAGAGATGGGATGTCACTGAAGATCAAAGATTCTCTTTAACTGAAGGAACTATTGACTATCTTTCTAACGAAAAAAGTTTTAAAAACAGAATCAGTATCCGCATATATTTTGACGGAAATCTACCTTCTGAACTTAAACATTTTAGAAATTCAATTGAAGATAAACTCAAAGAATTTAAAGAATATGCTGGTAAAAGAATTGAATTTCAATTTATAAATCCTAAAACAGGAACTGAAGCTGAACAACAATCTCTTTATGAAACTCTTTATGCGAAAGGAAAAGGAATTATGCCGATGGATGTTGTCTATATGAAAGATGGAGATCAACACCAACTTTTATTGTGGCCTGGAGCAGTTATAGATTATGAAGGTTCAACAGTTCATACAATTCAATTTCTACCTGGTACACCTCCTGGAAAACCTTTTCAATTACAAGGAATGACAGAAATGATTGAAAACTCTATTAATAATTTAGAGTACATGTTAATCAGTTCGTTACGAAGAGCTACCCAAGTAATGAAACCAAGAATTGCATTTTTACAAGGACATGATGAACTAAAATATTGTCAAACTCAACGTGCTAGAGCTTTAATTTCCCCTTATTATTCAATCACAGATATAACTATCAAAGATTCACTTGCTGCTTTAGACAATGTGGATGGATTAATTATTGCAAGACCAAGAACTCCATTTTCAGAAAAAGATTTATATATTATAGATCAGTTTGTGATGCGTGGTGGTAAATTAATGTGTTTCATAGATGCGCTTAATATAGATGAAGATACATTAAATAATAAAGGTGTTACACATACAACTCGATACAACACTGGACTTGATAGGATGTTGTTTGATTATGGACTTAAATTAAATGACAATTACGTCATTGATGCGCAATGTGTTCCCAAAGCTGTACCAATGGCAAAACAGTCCTTAATTCCTTGGTTTTTTCATATTTTAGCAACTCCAAGTAAGCATCCAATCACTAGAAATCTAGACTTTGTTTCATTAAAATACACATCCGAAGTCCAGTTTGTAGGTTCTAGTAAAAATGTTTTAACTCCAATATTAACATCTTCCGCAAATTCAACTCGAACAGGAATGGCTCCGATGGTTAATCTTGGCTTAGCTCTTAATTATGGAAAAAATCCAGAATTAGTCCCAAATCCAACAGATAAGAAAAATCAAATTTGTTTAGCTGGTTTAGCTGAAGGCTTTTTTGAATCTCATTATAAAAATAGAATTGTTGATGAATTTGCTAAAAACCCACTTTCTAAATACAAAGAAAAAAGCAATAAAGAAGGTAGAGTAATCTTAGTAGGAAATGGTCGTTTTTTAGAAAACAAATACGATTCAATGCCGAACAGAGATGGTAAAACTATGATGTATCGTCCTACGCAATTAAATGATCTACGTTTCGATCCTAAACTT
>CALPSU020000210.1 GCA_943326315.2 Chryseobacterium gleum | reverse complement strand
TGTAAATCTACAACTGGAATTGAGACCAAATCGTATTTATACATTCTATTTGCAACGTCTTCACTACTATCGCTAGTTTTGGCAGAAATTATATTTTTTTTCTGATACAAATCCCGAATATGCATTGCTGTATCAGCAAAAATCAATTTTTTTAAGGAAAGTAAACCGACTAATTTATTTAAATCATCGACAACATAAATGGTATAAACATTTTCAACTTCTTCCCCTTGACGTCGCAATTCGATCAAACACTGGCTAACAGACCACTCCAATTTTGCTTGGATAAATTCTTTTTGCATCAATCCACCGGCTGAGTCTTCGTCGTAATTTAAGAGTTCAACGATATCTTCAGCCGCCTCATCATCATCCATTTGAGAGATGACTTCTTGAATTTTATCATCGGATAATTCCCCCAAGATATCTGCCGCGTCATCAGAATCAAGATTTTCTAATTGATCTGCAATTTCTTTGGATGATAGAGAATTTAAGAAACGATCTCGAATTTCTTCCTCTAACTCCATTAAAACGTCAGCTTGTTCGTCGGGTGTTAATTGAAAATAAACATATTTAGCCTCTTCATTACTTAACTGATCCAATAAATCGGCAATATCAGCGAAATGAAGTTCGTGAATGTGTTCAATTATCCAATTGTTATTTTCCTCAACAATCGCTTGGCGTAATTTCTCTAGAAAATCCTTTGTTAATTCAAATCGCATTGGATATTTTTTTTACAAAGGTAACTTTTTCATATATATTAGAGTACATGTTTTAGGGTTAACAAAACATGAATTTTTGAATATTTAAATTTTATGTTTTGTTTATCATTATTTTTAGACTTTAATAGAGTAAAATTTAGATTATAATGGAAAGTTTTTTTCAACATTTATTAGAGGAATTTCATTTTCCATTAAGGAATCCTGTATTAATATTTTCAACTATTCTGTTTATTATTCTTCTATCACCTATTATTCTAAGAAAAGTAAAAATACCAGCTATAATTGGCCTCATTTTATCTGGGGTTATCATTGGCCCAAATGGTATAGGATTAATTGGAGCTAAACTTCTAGAATCAGATGGTTCAGTAAAACTCTTTTCCGTTATTGGACTATTATACATCATGTTTATGGCTGGTTTAGAATTGGACATGACCCAATTTAAAAGATACCGTAAAAAAAGTTTTGTATTTGGTTTTTTAACTTTTGCTATTCCTATAGTGCTTGGATATCCTATTTGTCTGTTTGGTTTAGGTCTCAGTCAAACGGCTAGTATTCTTACTGCAAGTATGTTTGCAACGCATACTCTTGTTGCCTATCCTATTATTAGTCGTTTAGGTATTTCTAAAAATTCTGTTGTTGCTGTTGCTGTTGGAGGTACAATTCTAACAGATACTGCTGTTTTAATAATTCTGGCAATTATCTCTAGTTCTGCAGATGGAAATTTAGATTCTGCTTTTTGGATACGATTGATTACATCTCTTGCGATTTTCACTTTCATCATGTTTTATATAATTCCTAAAATTGCCAAATGGTTTTTTAGTAAACTGGAAAGTGAAAAAACATCGCATTATATTTTTGTATTATCCGTAATATTTTTCGCAGCCTTTCTTGCGGAGGTTGCAGGAGTTGAACATATTATTGGGGCATTTGTTGCTGGTTTAGTTTTAAATAAATTAATACCTCATTCGTCTGCATTAATGAATAGAATTGATTTTATCGGAAATGCACTTTTCATACCTTTTTTCTTGATTTCCGTTGGAATGGTCGTAGATTATAAAGTTTTGTTTCATGGACCTTGGGCATTGATTGTTGCTGGAGTATTAACGTCATTTGCACTATTTAGTAAATGGTTAGCAGCATACGTAACTCAAATCATATTTAAAATGACAAATGTGGAACGACAAGTAATTTTTGGTTTAAGTACTGCACATGCTGCTGCAACTTTAGCGATTATTATGGTTGGTTTTCAAAAAGGGATATTGAATGCGCAAGTTGTTAATGGGACTATTCTTTTGATATTGGTAACCTGCATGGTGGCATCATTTGTTTCTGAAAATGCTGGAAAAAAATTACTTATTCAATTAGCAGAAAGTGGTGATCTTATTGAAGATAAAAGAGTTTCTAGAAATCAACATTTATTAATCGCAATAAATGAATTACAAGAAAATGAATTATTGATTGATTTCAGTGTAATGATTACAGATAAAAGAGTATTAAATCCAATTTCTGTAGTCAGTGTTTTACCAAATAATAAAGAAGCCGAGCAACGCATTCGAACATCAAGAAAAGAGATGGATGAAATTGTTAAACATTTTTCAAATGGGGAATTTCCAGTGAATGTAATAACAACGATTGATCATAATCTTTCCTCTGGTATAGCTCGTGTTTCAAAAGAATTGTTTACAGATATTGTCATTTTAAACGATAATAAAAACGGAAATTTATTGAAGCGTATTGTTGGTGATGATAGAGTGCATTTATTAGATGTTTGCGATAAAGCGATCTTCTTTTGTCAACTTGAAAAACCTTTTGTTACGTATGAAAAAATAGTTTTAATTTGTCCTCCAT
The DNA here is from genome assembly GCA_943326315.2 of Chryseobacterium gleum. GTDB lineage: Bacteria > Bacteroidota > Bacteroidia > Flavobacteriales_D > Crocinitomicaceae > CAIUKX01. Next base: position 2,293 of record CALPSU020000210.1, on the reverse strand, counting down.
TTGCTGAGCTAGAAAATAGCTTTAACAGTTGGTCTGAAAGAATATTACGCCTTGCAAAAGAATTGAATATTAAAATTGAAATTTACGGACTACATGAAATCCACGATGCTATGGTTCGCGTCTTGAAAAAAGTAAAAATATTCGCTGAAATTTCGTTTGTTCAATTAGATGAAACCGAGGATTTTTTCATGGTTAATAATAATTGTACTCCGAATGATTTAGTCATTTTCGTTTCTGCGCGTAGAGGAGCCGTTTCACATTATTCAGGTGTCGATTCCTTTCTTGCAAAATTAGAAAAAGGAATGCCCGAGAATGATCAAATTTTGATATATCCGTCACAAGAGATAGATGAAAATCTATACACTGGATATGATGATTTTACAACAACTCCAATTTCAAAAGGAGTAGATGCAATTCAAAAAATCAGTAAAGAAGTAGGAAGTATTTTTAAGAAACAGGACTAAAAAACAAATGACTGTTGAAAAATGAAATCTAAATTTATGAAGGTAATTTTATTATTTACAATACTATTTTTTAGTATACAAGTAGTTCAATCTCAAAATGGAACACTAACTGGGTATGTTAAAGACAAAAACACACAAGAGCTTATTTTTGGTGCCAAGGTGTTTGTTGAAAATACAGAAATCGGAGCAATTACAGATGTTGATGGTAATTATAAATTATCAATACCGACTGGAACTTATAATTTAAAAGTAGTTGCTACAAGTTATGTTAGCGATACAAAATATAACATCGTTATTAGTTCTGGAGGAGTGCAACAAGTTAACTTTGAACTTACTGGTGAAGTTCAAAGTCTGGGTGAAGTAACGGTTAAATACGATAAAAATAAAAAAGCTGCTACAACTGATATGATTACTCCTTTGTCGGTTCAACAATTGACTTCGGAAGAAATAAAATCAAATCCTGGGGGTGGTTTTGATGTTTCGAAAGTTGTTCAAACATTGCCCGGTGTAGGATCAACTGGTGGTGGGGCTCCGAGAAATGATATTATTGTTAGAGGTGGTGCACCCAACGAAAATGTGTACTATTTAGATGGAATTGAGATTCCCGTTTTAAACCACTTTCAAACACAAGGTTCTTCCGGTGGAGCGCAAGGTATTCTGAATGTAACATTTATTGAAGATTTAAAGCTTAGTTCGTCTGCATTTGATGCACGCTACGATAATGCTCTTGCTTCGACCTTTGTAATTAAGCAACGACAAGGTAATCAAGAGAAAATAAGTGGAAATTTACGTACAAGTTTAACAGAATCTGCTGTGACTTTGGAAGGACCTTTGGGGAAATCTAAAAAAACGAATTTCTTACTTTCTTCCCGTTTTTCGTATTTAGATTTATTGTTCAAGTTAATTGATTTACCAATCCTACCTAAGTATTCTGATTTTCAATATAAAATAACGCACAAAATCAGTAATAAAACAACACTTACTGCATTAGGTATTGGGGCTATTGATAATTTCAGTTTTAGAAAAACAAAAAATTCTTCCCCAGAAAATGAATATTTCAGAAGATCTTTGCCGTTTATTAGTCAATGGAATTATACAACTGGTTTCAACATCAAGCATTTGATTAACAAGGGATTTATTAATTTTTCTTTGAGTAGAAATATGTTCAATAATCAGATTGATCGTTTTGAAGATGCAAAAAATGACCAAGAAGAATTTCGAAATTTAAAGCTTGTTTCGCAAGAAATGGAAAACAAATTTCGTTTTGATTACAACAAGTATGTCAACGGTTGGAAATATTCTTTTGGTGTAATGGGGCAATACGTAAAATACAACACCGATTTTTATTCGAAATTGACCAATGCCGTTTATGATAACAGTGGAAATCTTCTTTCACAAGCTATTGAATTTACTTCAAAAAGTGCTATTGAATTTTTTAAATACGGTGCATTTACACAAGTTTCTAAAAATATATTTAACGAACGATTATTGGTTTCGGGTGGATTAAGAACTGATTTAAATTCTTTTTTAGTCAACGGAAATAACCCACTTAAAACGTTATCACCTCGTTTATCAATGTCTTACCATATCAGCAAAAAGGTTGATATAACGGCTTCAGTAGGTTCGTATTACAAAATACCAACCTACACAACGTTGGGTTACAGAAATCAAAATAACCAGCTTACAAATAAAAATTTACAATACATTAATTCAAAACATTACGTTTTTGGTGGACAATACCTTCCAAACGAGAGTTTACGATTAACATTGGAAGGATTTTATAAAACCTATTCCAATTATCCTGTTTCTGTTACAAATGGAATTTCTTT
>CALPSU020000209.1 GCA_943326315.2 Chryseobacterium gleum | reverse complement strand
AATTTAGAGTCAAAAAATGAATATAAATAGGACGATAGTCATTAAAATTTAGAATTGTTCTTTTTGTGATTTTTTAGATGAGCCTATTTTTATTATAAATAGTTGCGCTTTTGTCGTTTTGTTAATTTTTTTCATGAAAAAAATCCTTCATTTATTCGAAAAGTGAGCATTTAGTAGCTCTTTCATCTAGTGCTTTACAGGTTGAAAAAGTTAATGAAATTTCATGTGAACTAATTGTTCCAGTTCGAATTGGAGAAAGTATAAAATCAAACGAATAATGTATGCTTAATTGTTTTTTGATTTTAAAATGAGCTAAAAATAATAAGGCGTCAGTATTTCTAAATCCAACTCCAAAGCCAGCTTGATTTTTATAATCAAAAGCTATATTTAAATCTATTGCCGCTGGTCCTGCTGGAGGTATTTTCACTAGAAAAGCTGGTAAAACAGATACATTTTTATTGATAGAATATAGGTATCCTCCATTAAAAACAGTATGAATTCTATATTTAGAATCTGTACCAAGATTATCCCACTTGGATGTAATAAGGTTTTGTAAAACTAGACCAAAATAGTAGTTTTTCCCATTCCACCAAGCGCCAAAAGTTGCATCTGGTTTCATGAAATTTGCTTGTTTTGAAATAGCAGGATCTGGATATATTGTAATGGATTTTTGAGGGGAATAACTCATTTGCACAAATCCGCCGTAAAGCCCTAAAGAAAGTCTATTATCCGGAGTAAAATTAATGTGTGCTGAATATGCCAAATTCAAACGAGTTGTAGAGAATTGACCAATATTATCTAATTCAACCCTGCCTCCAAATCCATGTCGTGGACTATATGCGTGTTTACGAATGCCGTTTATTGGTGAGCTTACCGTTAAAAAACCGCTATTTGGAGCGCCATCAAAACCGGCCCATTGGTTCCTGTATAATAAATGAACATCTAAGCAATTTTTTATGCCAGCATGTGCAGGATTTAAAGCTAATTGATGCGCTGCCCATTGTGTATATTGAGGTAATTGTTGTGACAATACCGTTTTTGAAACGAGTATGCATGTAAACCAAACAATTGAAAACGATATGTTTAGTTTCTTTTTCATCGAATCAATGTTACACTTCCTTTTTTGATTTGTTTTTCAGAATCTTTTAATTCTAAAGAATAAAAGTAAACTCCAGAAGATAATTCTCTACCATTTGAATCGCCTTTCCATGCTTTTGATAGAGAATATCCCGTTTTTTGAAAAACTTCTTGCCCCCAACGGTCAAAAATTTCAATAGTACAATTTGGATAGTTTTCAATTCCAAAAATTTCAAAAACATCATTTATTTGATCATTATTCGGGGAAAATGTCGTTGGAATTATTAAATCTTGTTTCACAAAAATGGTTACATCATCAAATTCAGTACACGTATTTCCAGTTGAAGTGAGAGAAGTTGCTGTTAGAGTATAGGTTGTTGTTTCCGTTGGATTTGCAATTGGATTTAAAACGGTAGAACTTGAAAGTGCAAATCCGGGAGACCAAGAGAATTCAGTTCCTGAAGTTACTCCGTTTAATTGTGTTGACTCTCCAGCAGAAATATTAAAATCTTTTCCAGCTTTTACGCTAATTTCATTCACTGTAAAAGGAAAAGAAGTGCTAGAAATTGTTGTTTTACAAAGTAAAAAACAAGTATTAGATACGGTTACAATATCTCCTGTTTTCAATTCAGTAGTTTGAAAAACACTATCTTTTGTTACGGCGGCTAAAACACCATTTATTGACCAGTTAAAACTTGTGCTATCTGAACAATGAAGCATGGATGCGTATAGAGTTACAATTTCATTTTTGCAACTGTTGTATGTGTTCGAATTAATATTTATACTTGGAATAATTCTATCCACACCAGTTCCTGTAAGTCCAATATCAAAAGTACACTCCGCAGCTTTTGTTATTCCAGATCCAGACATACTTCCATTTATTACTACATAAAAAGTTGAATTTGCTGCTAAGCTTATAGCGTTTAATGAAAAATTTCCAGTCGCATCTGATACGCAGTTTCCAATTTGAGTATACGCATTTGCACTACATGGAGTAGCAGTATTTATTAAAGTTGCTTGTAATTTATTGTCTTGGTTATTGCCAACAACAAATGTTAAGTTTGAAAAATTTAATTGTACATCACCGCCTTGCATGTTTGTTTTAAATTTTAACCAAATTGTATTGTTTGCTGTAAAACAAAAGTTAAAGTCGTCTTCACAATCCGGGCAAAAAGTTTTATTTGCACCGATATTATTTATTGAAACAGAAGTGTTTGGGCAAATTTCTAAAGCGTTTGAACACGAGTTATATATTGGCTGACTATACGACAGAAATATGCCTTTAATGAAAATAACGATAAAGAAAACAAAGGTTTTAAATGAATTCATTAATGCCTAATTTTTGGATGAAGATAATCATATTTGAAAAGGGTGAAATTATTTAACGAATAAATTGAATAAAAATTGTACTATAATTGATATAAAACGCATCGTTTTTAGACAGATAATACATTAACTTAAGGTTAAAAAATGAGCTATTATTACACGAAACTTTCATTAATCAATTTCAGTAATTATATTCGCAGTCTTAAATTAAAAAATTGTCATGGCGATTATAGGAAAAATTAGAGAGAAATCGGTATTATTGGTAGTCATTATTGGTTTAGCATTATTAGCTTTTATTCTTGGAGGATATGAAAAGATGTCTTTAAGTTCAGATGAAGGTATCGGATATGGAACTGTTTTTGGTGAAAAAATAGATCCTATTAAATTGCAAGAAGATATTGCAAAATTTGAAGATTCTGATAGAAAAGAATTTCAACAACAACAAAGAGAATATGATCAAGCAGCTCAAAATCAATCTGCTGACAAAGCATTTAATTTTAGAGTTGAAACTACGATCTTAGAAAAAGAGTTTGAATCTCTTGGTTTAGATGTAAGTGATGCCGAATTTGATGCTTACTTATATGGTACAGATGGTTTTACTGTAATGCCAGATTTAGCAAATGGTTTTAAAGATTCTTTAACAGGACTATTTAGCGCTAAATTATTACAAAAAACAATTGAAAAACTTCAAACTTCTACTAAACCTGAAGAGCAAAAAAGCTGGGCAGACAGTAAAGAGTATTACATTAACAAAAGAAAACAAGAGAAATATTTTTCTATCTTGAATCAAGGTGTTTATGTTACTAAATTAGAAGCAGAACAAGAATATTTAGCGCAAAAAGAAATTAAAAGTGTTTCTTATGTTGTTAGAAGATATACGGATATTCAAGACGATAAAATAAAAATTTCTGAGTCAGCTGTTAAAGCTTATTATGAAGAGCATAAGGAAGATAAAAAATATGAAAACAAACAAGCAAATCGTGAAGTGAAGTATTTTGATGTTACTGTTAATCCTTCTAAATCTGATTCTGCGGTTTTCAATAAAATGATTAATACATTGAAAACAGGCCTTTCAACTACTAAACAAGATTCTTTATTTGTAATGGCAAATAGTGATTTAAAGTTTTTTACAACTCAAAAAGCAGCAGCATTTAAACCAGAAGGTGATCCTAAAGCTAAAAAAGGGATGACTTACCCAGCAACAATGGATACTGTTTTTAAAACAGCTAGCATTGGGCAAATAGTAGGGCCTTACAATGATAATGGAAATACGCGTATTGCAAAAATTATTGACTTTAACACAAAGTTGTGTAAAGTTCGTCATATTCTTATTTCTGCTCCAAAAGGAGATGCTAAGAAAATTGCTGCAGCACAAGTGAAATCGGATAGTATATTAAAATTATTAACGAAAGATAATTTTGCAGAATATGTTGCTAAGTATACAGAAGATCCAGGATCTAAAGATAAAGGTGGTGTATATGAAGATTTCCTTGAAGGAGAAATGGTGAAAGAATTTTCAGATTTCTCTGCTAATATGCCAATTGGTAGTATTGGAAAAGTAAAAACAGATTATGGAATTCATATTATTGAAGTATTAGATCGTAAAGCTGTAAAATTCCCAGTTTTAGCAATGATTCAAAAAACGTTAGTTCCTAGTCAACAAACTTCAGATGCTTTTGAGGACGAGGTTTATAAATTATTGTATAAATTAGATGCTAAAGTAAATTCTACTTCAGATTTAAATCAAAAAATACAATTTTTTGACACAATAGTTGCTAAAGCAGGTTATATGTCAAATCCAATTCAAATTCAAGAAAATAAACCAACTGTTTATGGTTTTCAAACACCGTTTGCTGAAAATAAAATTTTAGCTCTTGCATTCAATGAAGAATCAGTGGTTGGTACTTTATGCTCTTCTCCAATTAAAGATAAAAACAGATATGTTATTGCAATATTATCTGCAATTCATGCAAAAGGAGTTCCAACATTTGAAGAAGTTCAAAAACAAATGGAAGCTGAATTAATCAAAGAAGAGAAAGTAAAACGTTTTACAGCTCAAATGTTAGGTAAATCTTTAGATGATTGCGCTAAAAAAGGAAATACGCAAGTAATGAAGGCTGAAGTAACTTTTGCTAATCCTCAAATTACTGGTTCTGGAAACGAACCTGAAGTTGTAGGTTCTATTTTTTCAGGATTAAAAACTGGTGCTAGATCTATTCCATTAAAAGGTGAGTCTGGTGTGTATGTTATTAGAATTGATAAAACAACAAAAGCACCGGCTACAACTAATTATAATATTGAACGTGAACAAATGTTAGCAAGTTTGAAAGGAAACGTTTCTGGACAAGCTAGAGGTGCTTTAATGAAGAAAGCAGATGTTATTGATAACAGACGTTTTAATTCTGCAGGAATTAGACGTTAAACATAATTAAATTTAAAACAAAAAATGCTACCTAAATTAGGTGGCATTTTTT
>CALPSU020000208.1 GCA_943326315.2 Chryseobacterium gleum | reverse complement strand
TGGTAGATTTGATTAAGGTTATAAATATGGCTTATTATGGAAATGATAAAAATCAATATAAAATCATTTCAAATAGAGACAAGGCAAGATTAAAACAATATATAGATAAATTTGATTTAAGCAATGCAAATGCGGGTAACTTGTCGTTAAAAGAATTAGTTGATACAACAAATACAACTTTAAGAATTCGTTCTCAAATGAAAGATTTAGGGTCTTATGAGGTAGCCAAAAAAGTTGATTCTTTAAAAATTCAGATCGATTTGATTTTGAATCCAAACAAAAAAGATTTAGAGAGATTATATTCAAAAGTTAAAACTGGTAAAAAAGAATATATCGATTCGATTATTTACACTTACCCTGCTGTTTATAATAGTTTAACTGCAATACTTAGTAATGGTGATTCTGAGAAGCAATTGGCTTTTGATTTAGATCCTGAAAAAATTAAGGAATACAAGAACAAATCAGGATTCAATGATAAGTTACGAAAAGCAATTGACGATGAATATTACGATTTGGTATTTACAGGGACATCGGTTGTAGTTTCTGCTGGAACTAAATATTTATTTATTAGTTTGGTTCAAAGTTTAATTTTTGCAGTTCTTTCAATTTCTGCTTTAATGGCAGTATTATTTAGATCGTTTAGAATAATTGTAATCTCCATGATTCCTAATATAATCCCACTATTATTCACTGCTGGTATTATGGGATGGTGTCATATTCCATTGAAACCTTCAACACTTTTAGTTTTTGGTATTGCATTAGGTATAACAGTGGATAACGCGATCTTATTTTTAGCCAAATATAGACAAGAATTAAAGTTGCATCAATGGGATATTAAACACGCAATATTACTTTCATTGCGAGAAACTGGATTGGGAATTTTTTATACTTCAGTAATATTATTTTTCGGATTTATTATGTTTGCCTTTTCTCAATTTGGAGGAACAAAAGCATTAGGTATGTTGGTGTCTTTAACGATTATGGTTGGGATGGCGACTAACTTAGTAATATTGCCTGCGTTACTTTTAACGTTAGAAAGAAAAGCAACAACAAAATCTTTCGAAGAGCCTTATTTTGATATTTACGATGAAGAAGAAGATATTGAATTAGATAATCTTCAAATAGAAAATTTAGAAAAGAAAATTGATTAATATATTTTAATATGAAAGGAATTATTTTAGCAGGAGGTTCAGGTACAAGATTACATCCTTTAACATTGGCTATTAGTAAACAGTTGATGCCTATTTATGATAAACCGATGATCTATTATCCGCTTTCGGTTTTAATGAGCGCAGGAATTAATGAAATATTAATCATTTCTACACCCCACGATTTGCCTCATTTTAAAAAATTATTAGGAGATGGTTCACAACTGGGATGTGTTTTTCACTATGAAGAACAAGCCGTTCCAAATGGTTTAGCACAAGCTTTTGTGATTGGAGAAAAATTTATAGGTCATGATAAAGTTGCTTTGATTTTAGGAGATAACATTTTCTATGGAGTAGGGATGGGAAATCTTTTAAAAGAAAATGCTGACTCTGTTGGTGGTGTAGTTTATGCTTATCATGTTAGTGATCCAGAAAGATATGGTGTTGTTGAGTTTGATGAAAATATGAAAGCAATTTCTATTGAAGAAAAACCTGAGCATCCAAAATCAAATTATGCCGTTCCGGGTTTATATTTCTATGATAACAGTGTCGTTGAAATAGCTAAAAATCTAAAACCATCTGCACGAGGAGAATATGAAATTACAGATGTAAATGCTGAGTATTTAAAACGAGATCAATTGAAAGTTGCAGTTTTAAATAGAGGTACAGCTTGGTTAGATACAGGAACTCACACTTCTTTAATGCAGGCAGGCCAATTTGTACAAGTGATTGAAGAAAGACAAGGGCTTAAGATTGGTTGTATAGAAGAGATTGCTTATAGAAATGGCTATATTGATAAAGAACAATTAATCAAAATCGCAACACCTTTAGTAAAAAGCGGTTACGGAACATATTTATTAAATTTAGTGAAAGATTAATGGTTGAATTAAAGCATTATTCAGTATTGATTGAAGAGGAATTATTGAATATTAATTTCCCTTCATCTCCTAATAATCTTTACGATCCATTACGTTATTTTCTTACACTTGGAGGAAAAAGAATGCGTCCGATTCTTACTTTAATGGGCGCTGAAGCATTTGGAGTCGATAAAAGAAAAGCATTGCCAGCATCACTTTCGATTGAACTTTTTCATAATTTTTCATTGATTCACGATGATATTATGGATCATGCTCCTCTTAGAAGAGGGAAATTTACTGTGCATGAAAAATGGAACCAAAACATTGCGATCCTTTCAGGTGATGTTTTATTAGTTAAGGCGTATCAAGAAATTGCAAAACAAGATTCACTAGTACTTCCAGATTTACTGAATTTATTCAATAAGACAGCTGTTGAGGTATGTGAAGGTCAGCAATTTGATATGGATTTTGAAACGAGAGATAATGTTTCGATTCCGGAATATATTGAAATGATTCGTTTAAAAACATCTGTTTTATTAGGATGCGCTCTAGAGATGGGGGCAATTATAGCAGGAGCGAATAAAGAAGATAGGTTATTAATATATGAATTTGGACAACAGATAGGAATTGCTTTCCAAATTCAGGATGATATTCTAGACCTTTATGCCGATCCAGAAAAATTCGGTAAACAAGTAGGTGGGGATGTAATTTCAAACAAAAAAACATTATTACTTTTAAAAGCTTTCGAACTATCAAATGAAGAGCAAGCTAAACAATTAAATGTTTTGTTATCAGAAAAAAATCTTGAATTAAAGGTTACTTCTGTTCGACATTTATTTACCTCTTTAAAAGTAAGAGAGGTATGTAAGGATATTATGAATCACCATTATTCTTTAGCTAAAGAAGCGATTAACAAAACTTCTATTTCAGAAAATAAAAAGATACCATTGCTGCATTTAGCTGCTTATTTAATGGAAAGAGATATATAAATTTAGTGAGTGATGAGTTACTTCATATAGATATTATAATCTTCCATTTACAGCATTTTCTACCATTTCATCCATGGTTCTAAATTTAATTTTTAAGGCTTTTTTAATTTTTGAAGAATCGTAAATTGTTATTCCAAATGCACTATTAGCAGTTTCTTTTGTAATCGGTGATTTCTTTCCTGTCAGTTTTGAAATTATCCACATTGTTCTCCAAGTTAACCCCATTAACCATGGTTTTACATGAATTGAGGACTCTTTTTTATTTAACTTCCGAGCAATCTTATCGAATAAATCCTTAAAAGTCGAATTTTCTCCAACACACAAGAATCTCTCATTTTTAATGTCACTAATCATAAGAGTATTCATGACCGAAGCAACATCTCTAGCATCAACAAATGCATTCGATCCAGAAGTGTAAAATTTCAATCCATTGTTAACAGTTTTAAACATCGTTAGTGAACTTTCATTCCAATCTCCGGCGCCTATTATTACACAAGGATTAACAATTACAGCATCTAACCCTTCTTCAACTCCACGCCAAACTTCTTTTTCAGCAGAATATTTTGTAATTGAATATCCAGAAGTAGAAGGAGATTGCTTCCACTTTGTTTGTTCTGTTATAATTGAATCATTTTCTCCGTTTCCAATTGCTGCAGTTGAACTTACGTAACATAATTTTTTAAAACCTAATTTCAAAGATGTATTGACAATATTTGCAGTGCCTTCTCGGTTGATTTTCATCATTTTATAGAAAGCATTTCTCTCAAAAGAAACAATTGCTGCACAATGATATACGGAATCACATCCTGTCATTTCTTCTTCTAAAGTAACGATGTCTAGCACGTCACAATTCACCCATTTAATGGAATTGAATAGAGTAATTCCATTTATGCAATCGTAATATTCAAATAACCTCCGCACCAAATCTAGCTTCTCTTCATTTCTGAAAATTGCTTTAATAGGAGTTGAATCTTTCGTTAATTGAAAAAGTAAATGACTACCTAATAAACCTGTTCCACCAGTTACAAATATCATTTGAAATGAATGTATTTAATTATTTTATTTGAAGAATGATTCTATTTGAAATCCCAATTATAGGTATCCAATTCAGAAACACAAGCAACTAATAGATCAATACTTCCACGAATATCATCTTTATTTGCCATTTCTATAACTTGATGTAAATTTCTTGTTGGAATCGAAACAGCACCGGCAATCGAACCACCTTCAGTCATTCTTTGAATTCCAGCAGTATCGGTTCCTCCAGCAGTTAATATTTCAGGTTGCCATTTTATTTTGTGTTTATCAGCCGTTTTTTTCATGTAATCAACCATTCTATAATCACAAATTGTTGAAGCATCCATTATTTTAATGGCAGTTCCTTCTCCTAATTTTGTTATCATTTCATGTTCAGCCGCACCTGGTAAATCAAAAGCAATTGTTGTATCCAAACCAAAACCAAAATCTGGTTGAACTCTTAAAGCAGAAACATTAGCACCCCTTATTCCTACTTCTTCTTGAACGGTAAATACCCCATAAATATCGTAAGGAACTTCTTTCCCGTTTAACGCTTTTAAGGTTTCAATTAGTATAAAAACAGCTAATCTATTATCTAGCGATTTTCCATTTACGCAATTTCCCATTTCGATAAATTCACGTTCTCTTGTTATAGGTGTGCCAATTTCAACTAATTTTTTTACTTCTTTTGCGGATAGACCTGTATCAATAAAATAATCTGAAAGTTTTGCTACTTTATTTTTCTCATCAGCAGTCATGACGTGAATTGGTTTTGAAGCCATTACGCCTATGATGTCTTTTTTTCCATGAATAATAACGCGTTGTGCAGTTAATGTTTTTGGATCAAAACCACCTAGAGTATGAAATCGAATAAATCCTTTA
>CALPSU020000207.1 GCA_943326315.2 Chryseobacterium gleum | reverse complement strand
TTTCAATGGCGTACCATATTCCTCGATCAAACGCATTAAATCTATACCATGGAAAAACAAACACTCATCACGTAGATTAAATTCATCTTGTGGAAAATCAAATGTTTGATCTATTAAATCAATGTATTTAGTTCTCATTCTTTAAAAAAATTCAGTTTGCAAATGTCCTTTAAATATTTGTTTTATGAAAGAGATTTGGTAATTAGTTTTAGAAGTCACTATTTGATTTGAATTCCCCTAGAAGAATAAAGAGTATTAATTCCTAATTTACTTTTATCCAATGTAAAAGAGAAAGTACTACCTAAACCTACTGTGCTTCTAACTGAAATTGTCTGATTATGTGATTCTAAAATATGCTTCACTATTGCCAATCCTAATCCAGAACCACCTTCGTTTCGATTTCTACTTTTTTCAACTCTATAAAATCTTTCGAACAATCTCGATATATATTGATCTTCAATACCAATTCCATTATCTGAAATATCTATTGTTACGATACCATCGGTAATATAAAAACGTGCTGTAGTTTTACCTCCAATATTTCCATAAAAAATTGAATTACCAATTAGATTCGTTAAAACTTGACCTATCTTACCTCTGTCTCCTGAAACAATTATACTATTAAAATAATCTTTAGAGAATTCTAATTTTATTTTTTTCTCTTCAGCAATTATTTCGAATGAATCGAATACCTCTTGTGTCAATTCGACTATATCAAAAGGTCTGAATTCTATTTTTAAATCTTCGACTTCTAATCTAGTAATTTGATCTAAATCTTCTAATATACTAGCCATCCTATCGGTAGCTTTAGAAGCTCTTTCTAAAAAAGTTCGATTTACTTCCTCATCCTCTAATGCACCATCTAATAGAGTAAGAATATAACCTTGTATTGAAAAAACTGGGGTTTTTAATTCGTGAGCTAAATTCCCAAGAAACTCTCTTCGAAATTCTTCTTGTTCTTTTAATTCTGAAATTTCTTTGTATTTATCTTCAGTCCATTTTCTAGTCTCTTCTTCAAGATTTAAAATTACATCTTCTGAAAGTTTAACTTGAGCTTTGTTATCTTTTGTAATTTTTCCTTTTCTTATGGAGCGATAAATTAATTTTAAACGTTCATTTAAAAAATGATAAATGAAATAATAAAATATTAAAAATACTGATCCAGAAATAATTATTGGAAAAAAAATTAAAATCCAAATTGGAAAATTAATACCTAAAAAAATTAATAAAAGAAATATAAGTAGCGAAAAAAATCCTACCAACAAACTTCCAATAACTAATAAAAATAATGGTTTTCTATTTTTCAAATTCTCTAAATGTATATCCTATTCCTTTAATTGTACGAATATAATCATTTCCTAATTTTTCTCGAAGTTTTCTTATATGAACATCAATAGTTCTTTCTCCAACAATAGATTCATTACCCCATACTAAAGTCATAATTTGATCTCTTGTATAAACGGTACCTGGACGATTAGCTAAAAGTTCTAAAAGCTCAAATTCTTTTTTAGGTAAAATTATTTTATTATTGTCAATTTCTACAATAAATTTGTCTCTATTGATTTTTAAAACCGATGACTGCTCCAAAGGGGCATCTGCATCATTTTTCCGTCTCAATCTCCTCAATAAAGATTCAACTTTACTAATTAATAATCTTGGCCTTACTGGTTTTGTAATATAATCATCTGCTCCGGCTTCAAAACCTGCTACCTGAGAATAATCTTCTGATCTTGATGTTAAAAAAGTTATTATTGGTTGAATAATTTGTGTGTCTTTTCGAATTATTTGACAAGTTTCTATCCCGTCCATAATTGGCATCATCACATCTAAGATTACTAAAGATGGGCTATACTGTTTAACTAATTTCACACCGTCTTCTCCATTTGATGCAGTATAAACTCTATACCCCTCTTTGGATAAATTATAGGATAAAAAATCCAAAATATCATCTTCATCATCCACTAGCACTATCGTATGCCCTTTTGTCTCTACTTTCATATGAAATAATATTTTGCTTCAAAGTTAAACTATAGATAGGGTGTAAAGCTTATGTTAGATTTACCTTTATATTAATAAATCAACACATACGTTAAGCTAATGTTAATATAATTAAGGTTTAAAAAATAGTTGGCAAAAAAAAGGCTGTCTCAAAAATGTTTTGAGACAGCCTCTTGTAATTATGATAATAATCTATTTCTATTTAGAAATAATCATTTTGATTGTTTCAACGACAGTATCAGTACTAATTTTAGCATAATACATTCCATTTGATAAATCAGTAGTATTTATTTTAAATTCAGTTTTACCTGAATAAACAGACCCATTAAAAACATTTAAAACTTCTTTTCCAGAAAAATCAAAAATTACAACGTCTACAAATGAATTCTCTTTTATGTCTAAAACTAAAGTAGCTTCTTCTTTTGCTGGATTTGGAAATAAAGATATATGTTCAATTAAACTTATCTCTTCTAATCCTACATTAATAAGAACATTAAATGTATATTCATCTGTACAATCTCCACTTATAGCAGTTAAAGTAACACTATATGAATCATTTGCTGCATAAGCGTGTAATGGAGAAGCTTGATTTGAATTACTTCCGTCTCCAAAATCCCAAGAGTATGAAGTTGCGCCTGTTGAACCTGTAGATGAAAAAGTAACAATATTACCAGATGAAGTGTATGTAGCATTTGCTAAAGGAACTGGATTAACAGTAATTTGTAAATTTTCTGATTGTCCAACACCTAAACATAAATCACTATTTGTTGTAGTAACACTATACAAGCCTGGAGTATAAACGATCAATGAATCATTTATTGAATTATCATTCCATAAGTAAGTATCACCTAATGAAGAAACTAAAATTACTGAATCTCCTTCACAGAAAGTTAAAGGACCTGAAGCTGAAACAGTTGGTATAGGTGCAGAACCAACATTAACCGAAATTGCTACAGAAGTTGAAGAACATCCATTTACATCTGTATATGTTACAGCATAAGAACCTGTCGAATTAACTGTAATAGCAGCTGTTGTACTATTACTCAAATTGTTCCAAACATTTCCAGAAGATTGACTAGATGTCAAAGTAACTGAACCACCTGTACAAAAAGATGTTGGACCTGAAACATCAACAGATGGAGCTGTAGGTTTATTATGAACGGTAACTGAAATTTCTGTTCTAGTACCTTCTATACCTTGAATTCCTACTTGACATACATAGTATTTGAAAGTACCAGCAGTAACCGTTGATGGAGTTGGTGTAGAAATCGGTGTTCCACCTTCTAATAAATCGTACCATTTTAATGTATTTCCAGAAGTAGCTGTTGCAGAAAGAATTGTTGCCGGTTCGTTAATACAATATTGATAATTCAAAGTTGCTAAAGGAGCAGCCAAAACTACAGGAGAAATTACAGCATCGTTAAATGAATAATTAGTTAACGCAATTGAATTTGCTGCAGGTCTGTAATCTGGCGCAGTATAATTGTAAGGCGTAGCTAAAATATTTGCAGATGATGCTACTGAATCATTTAAACTTGTTACAAACCAAGTTTTAATATCAAAAGTACTTCCTGAATTAATTTCTATTTCCTTCTTTGGTGTATAACCTGCAACAATATTATTTCTAAATTTTAATAAATCACTAGTTGCATTAACTTCACATGGAGATCCATCAATATGAATACCTCTTTGGAAATCCATAAAAATTGAATTATAAATTCTTAAAGCTGAATTTCTTCTAATTCTAGCTCCTCTTCTATAACCTGCTGCTATTGTAGCTGAAACATTACCTCTAAATGGACCAACTAAAGTAATGTTTGAAAAAATTGCATTTGTTTGAGGAGTTGCTGTAGTTCCTGTAGCATCATTATCAGACTCAAAGCCTTCTGAAGTTGAAACACTTGGAAGATCAGCAATATTAGGATCACGAACAACTAAACCGAACTGAATATTTCCTGAAAAACCATTATCCGTATCAAAATCATCATCTAAATTTCTATACGAAACTAAATTTCTACAATTTACAGCCCCACCGAACCACTCATAAGCGTCATCATTGGAATATGAAACTTGAATATGATCAATCACCGTTTCACTTCCTACAGCCCCTAATGTTAAACCATTAATTTCTTGATTGGAAGCGTATACATAACCTGGAAATTCGATACGAACGTATTTCAAACTACCAGAATTATCATTATTATCTGGATTAGTACCACCTCCAAATTGAGTATTAGGATTAATCGCTAAACCTTCAATATTACCAATACCACCTGATTTATTTAATGCTCCTCTACCTAATACAATTAAACCTCCCCAATCACCCTTATCTCTACTACCTGCTGGCTGATTTGAAGTAAAAACAATTGGACTAGAAGGTGTTCCATTTGCAATAATTTTTGAACCTTGTGTAATAATCAAAGCTGCACCTGTAGAACTTTTATCACCCAAAATTTTTGTTCCAGGTTCAATTGTTAATGTTGCTCCATTTAGAACATAAATTTGACCTTGTAATAAATAAACTTTATTAGAAGTCCAAGTTGTGTTATTCGTAATATTAGTTGAAACAACATCAGTTGAAGAAGGATAAACTGCATTTTGTGGATCCCAATTTGTCCACTGATCTGTCCAAGGAGTAGTTGGTGCAGGAGCAAAAGCACCTCTATAAGTAGTAGGCACAAAAAAACCTTGACTCATTGCAAAACTGCACAATGAAGCAATAATTGCTGTTAAATAAATTTTTCTCATTTTCATTTTTGTTAACATTAGTATATATTAATTGAACATTACAAATTTCAGACTTTAATTTAATTAAACGATTAAGTAAAAGTTACCATTAGAAGAATAGAAAGTTAATTTATTATTAACAAATGTTACCGTTAATTTAATATTTGAATTAGGTAAAAAAAGGGGCTTCAAAATTGAACTCCCCATTCATTTAAAACAAAATA
>CALPSU020000206.1 GCA_943326315.2 Chryseobacterium gleum | reverse complement strand
GTAAGGTCCACCTCTTCCCATTCCGAACAGAGAAGTTAAGCCTACTAGCGCTGATGGTACTGCCCTTTTGAGGGTGGGAGAGTAAGTCGATGCCACTTTTATAAAAACCCGTTACATAATTTTGTAACGGGTTTTTTTGTTTTAAATTGATTCTAATTTATTTACCTTACACATTCTGCAATCTTTAATTATATTTTTGAATCTTTTTTTAAATTTTTGCGTATATTAAATTGAGGTATTAATAATTTTAAAATTTATTATGTTTATGAAATTAATTTTGTTTTTTAGTTCTGTAGTGTTATTATATAGTTGTGGAACTTTATTTAAGAAATCTAGTGTTGATAAACCATTAAATGATAATACTAGTAAGAATAGTGTTTTGACCGATATGTTAGCTGAGGTAAATGTTATTGATTCTAACGAGGTTTCTAATAATATTGATACATCTTCGATTGTAAATCAATTACCTACTGTAGCTTTCGATACTCTTGATGAACTGAATTTAGATGTTTTTGCTTTAAAATTTGAAGCAAATCAATTGAATCTTACTAATTCTATTATTCAGAATACAGAATTAAATAATTTTTTAAAAAATCAGGACAAAAAAAATATTAAATCAAATGTAAATTTCGAATATTTTATTTCTATGATTATATTAAAACAATATGAATTTCATATAACTAAGTATCATCAAGGTTTCGATTTATTTACTATGAGAGCTGGAAATGCTGGATTTATTGTTTCAAGTTTTGTTGAAATTTGTAATTTACCAGAAGGTACGAAGGGAGTTAATTCCTCTTATATTATTGATTATATTTCAACAAATGAGAAGTTAAAAAACGAGCCTAATATTTCTATTATTTTAAACAGAATAAGTAATTTACCTAAATAGTATTTAAAAATCGTTCTAATTCGTAATATACTTTTTGTAGTTCAATTTTCGTAATTGAGTATGGTGGGTTTATAAAAATCACATTGCCTAATGGACGAATTAGCATGGCTTTAGATAAAAAATATCGATAGGCTGTATCTCTAATATCTGAAAAATAAGTGTTTCCCTCGCCTGTTTGAATTTCAATAGCTAATATTGTACCGCAAACTCTAATTTCTTTAATTGCAATGTGTCCTTCAATTTTTGATTTAAATATTAAATTTTGTTTACATATACTTTCTATACTTTCCCAAGTTTCTTCTTTTTCAAATAAATCTAAATTAGCGCAAGCGGCTGCACAGACTATTGGGTTTCCTGTAAATGAATGCCCATGTAATAAAGCATTTGATTTTTCATCAGATAAAAATGCATTATAAATATTATCGTTTGTAACAGTTAGACCTAAAGGCAATACTCCTCCAGTCAAACCTTTTGATAAGCAAACAATATCAGGAACTTCTGTGCAATGATTCATTGCAAATAATTTACCTGTTCTCCCCCAAGCTGTCATCACTTCATCAAATATGACAAGTATTTCATATTTTTTGGCTAGTTTAACTAGTTTGTTCAACCAATCTTTTGAATAAGTTTTCATTCCAGCGGAACCTTGTATAATTGGTTCTACTATTATCGCTGCAAATTCATTTGTTATAAATAAATTTTCTGCTTTTAATAATAATTCTTCTTCTTTTTCATTTGTTGGAAAATCTAATTGATCTACGTTAAAGAAAAAATGTTCGAAGGGCTTATTAAAATAACCTCTTTGTCCAATCGCCATTGCTCCGAATGTATCCCCATGATATGCTCCTTCTAAAGAAAGTATCTTTTTTCTAGGTTCATTTTTATTATACCAAAATTGAAATACCATTTTTAATGCTACTTCTACTGCTGTAGATCCATCATCTGAAAAAAACACTTTTTGAAATTTATTTTTTGGCAAAATATTAATAATTCTTTCTGCAAGTTCAACTGCTTTTGGATGTGTTGCACCTGCAAATATTACATGGTCGATTCTATTATATTGTTCAGTTATTGCTTTTCCGATATGTGGATGACTATGTCCATGAATATTGACCCACCAAGATGAATTACAATCAATATATGTTTTACCATCTGCAGTGTATAAAAGTGTTTTTTCAGCTTTTATTATTTCTAATGGTTCGTCTGCTGTTTTCATCTGTGTGAAAGGATGCCAAACAAATTGTTTATCTTTCTTAAGCAATTCACTCATAGTATATTGTTTAAATATTGATTTTAGCAGCTTGTTCTTTTATAAATTCAATTGTTATTTCATTTACAATTGGAATTCGAGCTATTTTTTTTAGTTTTGTTGTTTCTAAAATTATTTTTTCTGTTGCTTTATTTTCATCTCCAACAAAAATAATTCCTTCGACTTTAATACCTCTATTTTTAAGTATTTCAGCTGTTAGTAATGTATGATTGATACTTCCTAAATAGTGACGTGAAATTAGCAATACAGGTATTTCCCAAAATTTTATTAAATCTACAAAAAGTAAACCCTCTTGATTTATTGGGACCATTATACCTCCAGCTCCTTCTAGTATAAAATTCCCCTTAACTTTTGGTAGAATCAAATCTTTTTTAGATATATTTATATTGTCTATTTCCGCAGCATAATGAGGAGAAAGTGGTTGTGTTAACCGGAAAGCTTCGGGTAAAATAGTTACTTTTTCAGAACACCATTTTTTAATTTTTAATGAATCAGAATTATCTAAATCGCCAGCTTGTATAGGTTTCCAATAAGTTGCTTCTAAAGCTTCCGATAAAATTGAACTCACAACTGTTTTGCCGATATCAGTTCCTATGCCAGTTACGATGAATTTTTTCATAGTATGCTTTTAGGTTAGAATTATCTAAGTTGAGCTTCTAATTTTGATTCTAATTCAGATCTTATTTTTTGCATTACGCTATCTACTTGTGCATCTTTTAATGTTTGTTCTGTATCTTGAAACATAAATGAAACAGCGTATGATTTTTTACCTTTACCTAAATTTTCACCTTCGTAAACGTCAAATAAACCTACTTGTTTTAAAATCTTTTTATCACAATTTTTTGCAATTGTTTCAATTTCTGTGAAAGTAACATTACTATTCAATAGAAGTGAGAAATCACGTCTAACTTCAAATGTTTTAGGTAATTCTGAGTATTTTGTTTTAGAATAATTTAAACATTCAAGAATTTTATCCCAATCTAAATCTGCTACAAATACATCATTTTTAATTCCAAAATGTTTTTTGTATTCTTTAGAAATCCAACCTAATTCACCAACTTTTTGTTTTAATATATTTAATTGTATTCCATCTTCTAAAATTGAATTTTTAAGAGATGTTTCAACTAAAATAGAATCTAAACCTAACCTTTTGAAAATGGATAATGCAATTCCTTTAATAGTATAGTAACTTACAGAGTCATTATTAGAATTCCATTGTTCTTTATTTAATCTACCTGTAATTGAGACTAATAAACGTTTGTTTTCTAAGAATCTAGTTTCGTATTTATGGTATGTTTTTCCAAATTCAATTAATTTTAAATCTGAATTTTGTCTATTTTGATTGTGTTGAATAACTTCTAAAGTGTTGAATAATAAGGATTGTCGCATTACGTCTAATTCTTGACTTAGAGGATTCAACATTTTTACATTTCTCATAGAAGAAATAATATCACCGCCTAATTTCTCAGTATATACTGAACTAGTTAAAGAATTATTTAAAGTTTCAATAAATCCTTTTCCAACTAAAAATTCAGAAATAGTAGTTTGAATTTTTTCAAAATCTGGCTTTTTAAAGTTCCCTATAGATGTGTTTAGTTTTGCAGGTAAAGGAACATTATTAAATCCGAATATTCTTAAAACTTCTTCGATAACATCCGCTTCTCTTGTTACATCAACTCTATATGAAGGCACTTCTAATTTTGCAGTTCCATTTATGTCAGATAGAATTTTTATATCTAAATTTTGTAGAATTTCGTTAACTTGTTCTTTAGGTAATTCAACTCCAATTAATTGGTTGCATCTTGCATAATGAAAAACTATAGAATGATTTTCTATCTTTTTTGGATATAATTCTACTATATCCATAGCGATTTCACCACCTGCAATTTCTTGTATTAAAAGTGCTGTACGTTTTAAAGCGAATTCTGTTAATGCAGGATCAACTCCTCTTTCAAATCTGAAACTTGCATCTGTATTTAATCCGTGAAATTTTGCTGTTTTCCTTACTGATACAGGGTTGAAATATGCTGATTCCAAGAAAACTTGTCTAGTAGAATCTTTTATTCCTGATGTTAACCCACCAAATACACCTGCAATACAAAGATTTTCTTCACCATTTGTAATCATTAAATTTTCAGAAGTTAATGTTCTTTCAACTCCGTCTAATGTTATAAATTTATCTCCTTGTTTTGCGTTTTTAATTACAATTTTCCCATTTAAGGTTGTAGCATCAAAAGCATGTAATGGTGTGCCTAACTCTCGCATTACAAAATTAGTTGCATCTACAACATTGTTTATAGGCGATAATCCGACAGCTCGTAATCTTTTTTGCAACCAAGCAGGTGATGGTTTTATTTCTACGTCTGTAATTGTTGTTCCAATATATCTAGGACAAGCTGATATATTTTCATTTGAAATATTGATTTTTAAATCCGTTTTTCCTTTTTGGAATTTATCAACAGAAGGCCATTGTATTTTTAATCCTTTATTTTTATGTACATTTAAATATGCAACTAAATCTCTAGCAACACCGATATGTCCCATTGCGTCAGCACGATTTGGTGTTAAACCTATTTCGATTTCATAATCATCTTCTAATTCAAAATAGGTGGCAGCTTTTGTCCCTACTTCAATAGATGATTCTAATACTAAAATACCTGCATGAGATTCTCCTAATCCTAATTCATCTTCCGCACAAAGCATTCCTTGTGATTCGACACCTCTGATTTTAGATAGTTTTATTTTAAAAGCTTCATCTGGTTTTGGATATAAAGTGCAACCAACTGTAGC
>CALPSU020000205.1 GCA_943326315.2 Chryseobacterium gleum | reverse complement strand
TAAATGGAACTACCCAATTTGAAACTTATACTCTATACAATACAAAAAGAAAAGCAATAGACAATTGTAATAATACAACAAACACAACAAGAACTTGTGCTTTAGAAGCCTATTAAACAATCGTAAATATAAATGAAGAAGGCTTTGAAATTATTCAAAGCCTTCTTCATTTATAATATTTAAAAATTATTTATTCATTTTAGATTGAATTCCTGCATCTAAAGCATCTAAAAATTCTTCAGTATAAACATAGTGTTCGCCATGATTTACTTTGTTTCCATGCACACAAACTGCTAAATCCTTAGTCATAATTCCTTTCTCAACAGTTTCTACACAAACTTCTTCAAGTTTTAAACAGAAATCTATTAACTCTTGATTATTATCTAATTTACCTCTAAAAGCTAAACCTCTCGTCCATGCAAAAATTGAAGCAATTGGATTAGTTGAAGTTTTTCTTCCAGCTTGATATTCTCTATAATGTCTTGTAACAGTTCCGTGAGCAGCTTCAGCTTCCATAATTTCTCCATCAGGTGTAACTAAAACAGAAGTCATCAAACCTAAAGAACCAAAACCTTGGGCAACAGTATCAGACTGAACATCACCATCGTAATTTTTACAAGCCCAAACAAAATTACCATGCCATTTTAGAGCAGAAGCAACCATGTCATCAATTAATCTATGCTCATATGTAATACCTGCAGCATCAAAACGTCCTTTATATTCGGCTTCAAATATTTCTTGGAAAATATCTTTAAAAAATCCATCGTATTTCTTAAGAATAGTGTTTTTGGTCGATAAATACAAAGGCCATTTTTTACTTAATGCCATGTTAAAGCAAGATTTCGCAAAACCACGAATTGATTCTTCCGTATTATACATTGCCATACCAACTCCATTTCCTTTGAAATTAAATACATCAAACGATTGTATTTCGCTTCCATCTTCTGGAGTGAATGTCATTGTTAATTTACCTTTACCTTTAAACACAGCATCGGTTGCTTTATATTGATCACCAAAAGCGTGACGTCCAACAATAATCGGAGCTGTCCAGTTTGTAACTAAACGAGGAACATTTTGACAAACAATAGGTTCACGAAAAACGGTACCATCTAAAATATTACGAATAGTCCCATTTGGAGATTTCCACATAGATTTCAAATTGAATTCTTTAACACGATCTTCATCCGGTGTGATAGTTGCGCATTTGATTCCAACTTTATGAACTTTAATTGCTTCAGCAGCATCTATTGTAACTTGATCATTTGTAGCATCACGGTGTTCGATTCCTAGATCATAATATTTAATATCTAAATCGATGTAGGGTAAAACCAATTTATCTTTAATAAATTTCCAAATAATGCGAGTCATTTCATCACCATCTAGTTCCACAATGGGATTCACTACTTTAATTTTTGACATAAGATTAATTTTAATTCGTTGTGGAGCAAATATACTTATTTTACACAAAAAAACTAAAAAATTAAATAGTCAAGAAGTTTAACGAATGAAAAATAAAAATTGATTAAATAATTAATTGATTGTAACCTATGTTTAGGAATTCCAAATTTCCCAAGATTTTAAAGCTTGCTGATGTAACATAGATTCACCATTCAAAATTGTAGCTCCATTATATTCAGCTTGTTGAAGAAATTTAGTTTTAGTTGGATTATAAATTAAATCTATTACTAAATGATCGCTAGTTAGAAATTGAAAAGGGAAATTTATTGAATCATTAATATTAGGAAAGGTTCCAATAGGAGTGCAATGAACAATTACCTTGCACGCATTTAACATATGATTATTAATTTCTTCAAATGAAAAATGATTATCTTGAATTGGATTTCTTGAAATAAAAACAACATCAATACCTAACGATTTAAAAACATATTCAACTGCTTTTGAAGAACCACCAGTACCAATTATCAATGCTCTTTCATGCAAATTTGTTAAAAAAGGTTTTATAGACTGATGAAAACCAAAGGCATCAGTATTGTGTCCGATTTTTTTCCCATCCTTAAACTGAATTACATTAACTGCTCCAATATTTAAAGCTTCGGTAGTTAATTCATCTAAAAAAGGGATTACAGATTGCTTATAAGGAATTGTAACATTTAAACCTGAAATATTAGAAGTGTTAAATAAAAGAGATATTTCATCAATAGATGATAATTCAAAATTAGAATAAGATCCTTCAATTTTCTCCTTAATAAAGAAGGATGAGAAAAAAGATTTAGAAAAAGAATGTTCTAAAGTTTTACCAATTAATCCAAAATTACGCATTTTTAGTAGCTAATTTAGATTTAATAAATCCAAATAACATCGGGAAAATAGAAATAAAAATAATGCCTAAACAAACTAAATCAACATGTTCTCTGATCCATACAACTTCACCTAATAAATAACCAGCTAATGTTAAACTAAAAATCCATAAAAACCCACCTAATAAGTCGAAAAGAAAAAATTTACGATAATGCATTTTACCTATACCTGCTGCAAAAGGAGCAAAAGTTCTAACAATTGGTGCAAAACGTGCCATAATAATAGCTTTAACACCATTTTTCTCAAAAAACACTTCCGTATTCTCTAAATATTTAATATTAACTATTTTTTTACCTCTAAATTCAATATTGAAAATTTTTAATCCAATTTTTCTACCAATCCAATAATTACAATTATCACCTAATACAGCTGCTATAAATAACAATACTAATAAATAAGTTAAATTTAATTCACCGGAGGCTGCAAATAAACCAGCCGTAAATAATAGAGAATCACCAGGTAAAAAAGGCATTGCAACTAAACCAGTTTCAATAAATATTACTAAAAAAAGAACTAAATAAATAGCTGTATCGTAGTTGGCAAAAATCCAAACAAAATCTAAATGCAAAATGTGTTGAAATAACTCTATCATATTCTTATATTTAATATATTTCTAATGATGGATCAATGTTTTCAATCCAAGAAATAATCCCTCCTTCTAATACAAATAAATTAGTGAAATTATTTTCCTTTTCCAATAAATTCGCAACAACTTCAGCTCTTCTTCCAGATTTACATAGCAGCACAATATTTAAATCTTTTGGAATTTCAAAAATTCTACTCTCAATTTCTCCCATTGGAATATGCAAAGAATGAATACTACATATATCCCTTTCATAAGATTCACGAATATCGAGTACAACTATTTCATTTATAGCTAACTTCTCATTCAACAGTTGACTGGAAATAAACCTCATTTACAATTTTTAGACAAATATATATAGAATCTATTGAAAACACAGAATGATATTAACATTATTCAGACTGTAATTTCTATCTTTACAATAAAAAATAATATAGTGGACAATAAAAATATAGCTGAAGAAATAAATGATTGGTATGCAATTTACACAATGCCAAAGGCTGAAAAAAAAGTTCATGAAAGATTTATAGAAAATAATATTGAATCCTATTTACCTTTAATTCAAACTATACGAGTTTGGAGTGATCGAAAGAAAAAAATATACTCTCCACTAATCTCATCCTATGTATTTGTAAGAATATCAGAAACAAAATTAAATAATCTATATACTATAACTGGAGTAAAGGGTATTTTAAAATATTTAGGAAAACCAGCAAAAATAAGAGAATTTGAAATAGAAAACATTAAAATATTATTGTCAGATTCAGAAAACATAACTCCAACAAATGAAAATATATTTGAAAAAGGAGAAACAATCCGAGTAATTAAAGGTCCTTTTTTAGGTTTAATTGCTCAATGTTTTGATATGAAAGGTAAGCACAGAATAGTTGTTACAATTGAAAGTCTTGGGAGTGGTTTCGAAGTAAATGTACCAATATCTTTTATAGAAAAATATAAACCTATAAAAAAGTAGCCTTTAAACTCATGTCTAAACTTGTAAAACTATGCGTTAATGCCCCAACAGAAATAAAATCAACTCCTGTTTCAGCAAATTTTCGAATTGTATCAATTGTAATTCCACCTGAAGCTTCCGTTTCATAATTAGAAGGGATAGTTGGTAATACAGCTTTAATTCTTTCAGGGGTAAAATTATCTAACATTATCCTATCAACATTACCAATTTCAAGAACCTGTTTTAATTCTTCTTCATCTCTGACTTCAACCTCAATTTTCAATTGTTTACCTGTTGATTTTAAATACTCATTCGTTTTCATTATAGCTTGTGGAATACCTCCTGCATAATCTATGTGATTATCTTTTAACATAATCATATCATACAAAGCAAAACGATGATTGTGCCCACCACCAATTCTAACAGCCCATTTTTCCATAAAACGTATTCCAGGAGTAGTTTTTCTTGTATCCAATAATTTAGTAGAGCATCCTTCCAAAAGTTTAACAATTTTATTAGTTTGAGTTGCTATACCACTCATTCGTTGCATAAAATTAAGTACCAATCTTTCTGTAGCTAATATTGATCTAGAACTACCTAAAACTTCTAAAACAATATCACCACTTTTAACATTTTCACCATCCTTAATAAAGATATTGACTTCCAAATTAGGATCATATCTTTTAAAAATACGTTCTGCTAACTCAACTCCAGCAAGAACTCCTTCATCTTTAATAAGCAAAACGGCCTTACCAATAGCATCAAAAGGTACACATGACAAAGAGGAATGATCACCATCACCAATGTCTTCACGAAGTGCATTATCTATTATTTCATCAATCATAAAGTAAAGGTAATTATTTTATAGCTCTTTGGAAATTAATTTAGAAATAAGATTGAGGATGAGATTGAGGTTAAGATTCAGATTGAGGTAGACGTTGAGATATAGGTAAGGTTGAGGGAAAGTATAAGATTGCAGAATGTGTAAGATAAAAAATTAGAACCAATTTAAAACAAAAAAACCCGTTACAAAATTATGTAACGGGTTTTTATAAAAGTGGCATCGACTTACTCTCCCACCCTCAAAAGGGCAGTACCATC
>CALPSU020000204.1 GCA_943326315.2 Chryseobacterium gleum | reverse complement strand
TTTTGTAGATCATCACCACATAATTCATGGATCATTTGAAGTGACATTGGTCCGTGTTCTCCACCGTCAATTTCTATATGTCTTTCTAGATAATAAATTAATTTACTGATATTTACATCTGATGAAGTTCCTATATTCTTTACAATCTCAAGAAACATATCCGGAATTAAATCTTCACGTCCAAATGTAAAAACAGCGGCAATGATATGCAGTTGATTTGAATTTACTTGTTCAATTGTAAATTTTACAAAGTTTTTAGCGGATTCGGAAATACTAATCTTATTTAGCGAATCTTCAACGGTATTTCCTTTATTAATAAGCTTAATAAAAGTTTCAATTTCAGCTGTATTTGCGTCTAATTGTTGCATAGAATCCAAATACATCTCAAAATGACTTAGTGGTTCTCCTATCTCATTTAAGTCGCTCTCTTCTCCTAAAACAATTTCATTGATCAACCTTCGAGTTATTGGATTCCCTTTTGGTGTCCATGGAACATTTGTATTGGTTAAGCCATTTTGAAGTCCTTTCAGTAAAGACATAAAATCCCAAACAGCAAAAATGTGCGATTCCATAAACAAACGAATTCGTTCGATTGAATTGATATTCTTATACAACTTATGGTGAATCAACTGTTCACGAAGTGGTGCAATTTCTTCTTGTAACTTTTGAATGTACATATTTCATACCCCTTTATCCCCCTCTAAAGGGGGAAAGATTAGTAAATTTTAATTAATTTTTATACCTAGTTCTTTCAATTGCTCTTCAAACAATGGAGATGGGGCATCGATCATTACATCTCTTCCGTTATTGTTTTTTGGAAAAGCGATATAATCACGAATAGAATCTGAACCACCCATTGTAGCAACCAAACGATCTAATCCGAAAGCTAAACCTCCGTGTGGTGGAGCGCCATATTCGAACGCAGTCATTAAAAATCCGAATTGTGCTTGCGCATCTTCTTTACTAAATCCTAATAAATCGAACATTCTTGATTGCAATTCACGGTCATGAATACGAATTGATCCTCCACCTAATTCAACACCATTCATTGCTAAATCGTAAGCATTTGCTCGTACTTTTCCTGGATCTGTTTGAATTAAATGCATGTCTTCTGGTTTAGGAGAAGTAAATGGGTGGTGCATTGCATGGTAACGATTTGAGTTTTCATCCCATTCTAAAAGTGGAAAATCCAATACCCAAAGTGGCGCAAATTTGTTTGGATTTCTCAATCCTAATTCATTCCCCATGTGTAAACGCAACTCGTTCATTTGTTTACGAGTTTTCTCTAATTCACCGCTCAACACCAAGATTAAATCTCCTGGTTTTGCATTCGCAGCTGCAGCCCATTTTGCTAATTCCTCTTCCGAATAGAATTTATCAACCGAACTTTTAAACGTTCCATCTTCATTTACACGAAGATAAATCAAACCTTTTGCGCCAATTTGTGGACGTCTTACCCAATCCGTAAGTGCATCTAATTGTTTTCTTGTATATACAGCACATTGTTCAGCATTTATAGCAATAATCGCTTCTGATTCATCAAAAATTGGAAAACCTTTTCCTTTTGCGATAGATGTCAAATCAACGAATTCCATTCCAAAACGAATGTCAGGTTTGTCAGAACCATATTTTTCACTTGCTTCAGCATATGTCATTCTTGGGAAAGCTCCTTCGAATTCAACATCCCGAACCGTTTTGAATAAATGTTTAATTAAGCCTTCAAACATTTGTAAAATATCTTCCTGTTCTACGAAAGCCATTTCGCAATCAATCTGTGTAAATTCAGGTTGACGATCCGCACGTAAATCTTCGTCACGGAAACATTTTACAATTTGGTAATATCTGTCAAAACCAGAAACCATTAACAATTGTTTGAATGTTTGAGGCGATTGAGGAAGTGCATAAAACTGACCTTCATTCATTCTAGACGGCACAACGAAATCTCTTGCTCCTTCTGGGGTAGATTTAATTAAGTAAGGTGTTTCAACATCCAAGAAATCTTGTTCGTCTAAATATTTACGTGTTTCTAATGCAACTCGGTTACGCAAACGTAATTTTTGTTGAACTGGAGAACGACGTAAATCTAAATATCTAAATTGTGCACGAATTTCCTCTCCCCCATCTGTATTGTCTTCAATGGTAAAAGGTGGTAATTTCGCAGCATTTAAAATCGTTAATTCTGAAACAATAATTTCGATTTCACCTGTAGGTATTTGCATGTTTTTACTTGAACGTTCTACAACAGTTCCAGTAACTTGAATTACAAATTCTCTCCCTAATTTGGTTGCTTTATCAGCCATTTCAGAATTATCTTCCACATTGAAAGCCAATTGAGTAATTCCATAACGGTCGCGTAAATCGATGAAAGTCATTCCTCCTAAATCGCGTGAACGCTGCATCCAACCCGCTAAAGTAACTGTTGAACCAATATGTGAAGGGCGTAATTCGCCACAAGTATGAGATCTATACATTTTATTGTTTTATTGTGCCGCAAAGGTAATCAATGATTGGAATATGACAAGGGAGAAATTAGTTTAAAGAATCGAAAGAATACTTGGAATTTAAAATAGTTAATTTATCTTTGGATGACTTAATTTGATGTATTTAAAGAGCTTTTACATATTTAAAAAATGTAAATTTTAAAAAAGTGAAGTCAGAAATCACTTTAAAAAACGGAAAAACCTTTATTATTTAATTTAAAATAAAAAAATTATGGAAGCACAAAAAGTTGATATGTATATTATGTCAAATGCTAAATTTTTTAATAGCACAGATGTTCTTACAATTAAAGACCGTTTATTAGAACTTGATGATTCTAAATGGACACTAATTCAAACAGTTGCTTTAAAAGACCCTACAACAAGTTTAATCGTTTCCATTTTGGCAGGCGGATTAGGAATTGATAGATTCATGATTGGTGATACTGGAATAGGGGTTGGAAAACTTCTTACATGTGGTGGATTTGGAATTTGGACTATTGTCGATTGGTTTTCTATTCAATCTGCAACAAGAAAGAAAAATATGGAAAAATTACTTCCTTTTTTACATTAATGAAAACTACAAGATATAGGTTATATTTTTTTTTAGCCATATCTTGTTTGGCAGGTTATAGTTGGATTTTTTTAAATTTTTTCATTTCATCTAGCCATTTAAAAGCTAAATTAAATGTCTGTCTTTTTAAACGAGTAACAACTATACCCTGTCCTTCATGTGGCACAACAAGATCTGTATTATCCCTAATTAATTTCGACTTTCCTACTGCATTTTATTTGAATCCACTGGGAATTATCATATTACCAGCTTTGCTAATTTTACCTTTTTGGTTAGCTTTTGATATTTTAACCCAAAGACAATCTCTATTTTCATTTTACGAAAAATTTGAAACTGCTGTTAAGAAAAAAAGATTAGCAATTCCTGCCATTTTAATAGTTTTAATTATTTGGATATCAAACATATATAAAGGATTATGAATTCGATTAAAAATGTAAAATTTGAAGCAAATGATGAAGATTCAGAAAAAGCTTCAAACAGTTATTTAATGTCTTTAGTGGTAGTTATTATTGGCTTACCTCTTCCCATAATAAACTTAATCGCAACTTTTGTATTCTTTTTATCAAATCGCAAAGAAAATTATTTTGTAAGATGGCATTGCACACAAGCATTATTATCTCAATTGACCTTATTTTTTGTAAATAGTTATAGTATTTGGTGGACGATCTCAATTTTTTTAGGTGGAGAAAAATTTAGTAATAACTATTTCGCCTATCTTTTTATAGCCTTATTTTTTAATATTATTGAATTGATTACCACCATTTATTCAGCCATTAAAACTCGAAAAGGAATCCATGTAGAATGGTGGTTTTTTAGCAGTTTAACAAACCTTATTTGTAAACCATAACAAATTATGAAGAAATTAATTTTACAAGGTATTTTATTTTTTAGTATCCTTTTTGCATCTTGGTTTCTACTTAGCAAAGTTAATTGGATAACACTTTTTAAAATTGAATCATTACAAAAATCGACAGAAGAATCTCTTGGAGAAATTTACTGGAATTTGTTAAAATCTACGGAAAAAGAAATAGTAAATAAAAAAATATTGAATCCGTTGGATAGTTTAGTGACCAAAATTTGTATTTCTAATAAAATTAACCCAACTAAAATTAAGCTTCATCTAATTAAGAAAGATGAAATAAATGCATTTGCTTTACCAAATAATCACTTGGTAATCTATACAGGATTAATTGAAAATTGTGAAAATGAAAATGAATTAAATGGAGTTATTTGTCATGAATTAGCACATATTGAACTTTCTCATATCATGAAAAAATTAATAAACGAGGTTGGAACATCAATATTAATATCCATTGTAACAAATGGAAATAATTCAGAAATCATTCTAGAAACTTCTAAAATACTTACTTCTTCCTCGTACGATCGTTCATTAGAAAAAGAAGCTGATTTAAAAGCAATTCAATATCTCGAAAAATCTTCAATAGATCCAACCGATTTTTCTAATTTTTTATTTAAATTGTCATTAAATGAAGAAAAATCAACTAAATATTTAGAATGGATTAGTACCCACCCCGACTCAGAAAAACGAGCTAAATATATCCTAAAAAACATTTCACACAAACCTATTAAATTCAAAACGATTTTAACCCAAAAAGGATGGATAAATCTTAAACAAAAGGTAAGTAAATTTTAGAATTATTAACTAAAAAAAGGGTTTATCTCCCGAAAAACCCTTCTATATTTTAAATATTAATCGTTATAAAGGAATATTTCCGTGTTTTTTCAATGGTAATACTTCTGCTTTATTTTCTAGCATTTTGAAGGCTGCTATTAATTTATCTCTTGTTTCTTCTGGAAGAATAACATCATCCACAATTCCACGTTCAGCTGCTCTGTATGGATTTGCAAATTTTTCAGCATATTCAGCTTCTTTTTCTAACAATTTAGCTGCTGG
>CALPSU020000203.1 GCA_943326315.2 Chryseobacterium gleum | reverse complement strand
GTAATTTCTTCGTCAAAAGTAATATCATTCAACTGTAAATCAATCAAATGAAATCCCCAACTTTCTAATGTATTGTCGATTGTTTCTTTAACATCATTCACAATTTCACTTCTTAATAATAAAATTTCCGCTTGTTTTTTAGTAGCAACAAAACCACGAACAGAACCTTCAATCGTACGTATTAATGCCTGACTAAAATTCTGATCATTTACAAATTTAAAAGCGACATTTTTAATTGTGTCTTCATTTGCATTTAAAACCGAATAAACCAACATTGCTTTAAAATATACATTTGCTTGATCTTGAGTAATTGCCTGAAACTCCATTTCAAGCGCTCTATTCTGAATCGAAACTCTCTTCTCAACTCTCTCAATTAGCGGAATGCGTATACTTAAACCTGGAGATAAAATACGGCTGTATTTACCAAAAATTGTCATTACGGCAATAGTTCCTTGGTTGACTGTTACGAAAGATGCGACTAAAATTAGTGCAATTAAAATGATAATAATTAAAGATATGTTCATGATATGTAAAAATTAAGTTGATCAAAGTTAGTAATTAAAGCTTCATATCAAAATCCAATTTCAATCAATTCATTTTTACTTAAAGAATTTGCTTTATGATACGTTAACTCGCTTTTCTTTTTATTTATCACAATCATATCTATTTCCGATTCAAGACATAATTCTAAATCATGCGATGAAATAATAATACATTTATTTAGTTCAATTGAAATTCTCTTCATTAGATCTATTACAGTTTTTCGATTTGCATAATCTAAAAATGCTGTTGGTTCATCCAAAATAATGATTTCGGTTTGTTGAGCAATTGCCCTTCCAATTGCAACTAATTGCCTTTCTCCATCACTTAATTCGTTTGTGAATTTATCTTGTAAATTTTCTATTTGCAGTAATACTATCGTTTCTTCAACGATGTCAATATCCGCAGACGATAATCTACCTAAAACATTCGTGTATGGAGTTCTTCCTAAAGCAATACAATCTTTTACCCTAAGAAAATCAACTCCATCAAATTTGGACCCTACATAAGAAATTGTTTTCGCTTTTTCTATTCTATTTAATTTAGAAATCGGCACTCCACCAACAATAACCTCCCCTTTCAGCGATTGATTTATTCCAATTATCGATTTTAAAAAAGTAGTTTTCCCGGAACCATTAGCACCTATCAAAGCATACATCTGCCCCCTTACTAATTCAATATTATTTATTGTAAATAGTTTCGTTTTATAACCAATATCAATTTGCTGTAAATCTATCATGCTAAACGTTTTAATACAATGACAATGACAAATGGCGCTCCAATAATTGAAGTTAAAGCATTGATGGGGATATGAATTGAACTCTCTAATAATTGCACAATAATATCACAAATCAACAGAAAAGTACTTCCTGTAAATAAACAACCAACCAATAAAGTTCGATGTGATTGAGTTTTAAAAAGCAACTTTACCAAGTTAGGAACAGCTAACCCCACAAATGCAATTGGACCACAAAAAGCTGTAATTAAGCCAGTTAAAACAGCTGTAATGGCAATTAAGATAATTCGAATATATTTCAATTTAACACCTAACATAATAGCTTGAGATTCTCCTAATACCAATGCGTTAAGTGATTTTACAACAAAAAGGCAAGCAATAATTCCGACAATAAAAAAGATAATTATAATCGGTAATTGTGACAATTCAACTTGCTGTAAAGATCCCATTGCCCACATAACAAACATTTTAAGATCTTCAGGATTACTAATTGTTTGCAAAATAGATACAAAAGCCCCCGTAAAACTTCCTAACATAATCCCAATCAATAATAGGGAGACATGAGATTTAACTACCAATGAAAAAGCGAGAATCACCAATCCAAATACGAATGCCCCAAGTAGAGCACTCATAATTGTTCCAATATCAGAACTAAAAAAAGGTATTCCAGACATCAAGGAAAATGCTACAAAAAGACTTGAGCCAGTATTTATACCAAGAATATTTGGTCCAGCCAATGGGTTATTAAATAAAGTTTGCATTAACAAACCGGCAACTGAAAGTCCACCACCAGCAATAATTCCCATTATCATTCTAGGGATTCTAAATTCTCTTACAATTACTTGATTTGTATCAGAAGAGTTAAAATTAAAAATAGCATTTTGAAAATCAGAAAATAAAATTTCAATATCTCCTGAAAAAAGATGTAAAATAGCTACAACAGGAAGTATGCAAGCTAATATGAATAAAACTAAGTTATTTTTAGTTTTCGTCTTCATTATTTTAATTGTCTGTAAAAGTAATAGTTATGTATTTTTTTTATTTCAGGGTGTAAAATATGAATTAAATCAGACAATACGTGATGTGGTTCAATTGCACTTCGTTCCCAAAATTCATTTCCTGAATAGGAATAACTATAAACTTTATTATTTTTTACAGCGTCGAAATTTTCGAATTTTGGTTGTGAATTTAATAATTCATTTTTTGTAACTACTTCAGGATTGAACCAATATTCTGTTGAATGATTATCTTTTAAAATTTGCTCAAAACTTTTTGAAATACTCCCAGTCCCATTTGATTTTGCATAAATATAACTAGATCCTGCATCTTTAAATAAAATTGCATTATAGCTTTCTCCTGCAGGTGAATACCAAATATCTCCAGCCATATTTCCGCTAAATAAAGTTGGTTTTAATTTAGACTTAAGAGCCGCTTTCTTCAAGGCTAAATATTCTTTCTTTATACTATTAAAATAAGATTTGGCTTCACTTTCTTTCCCTGTTAAATACCCAAATAATTTAATCCATTCTGCTTTACCTAAAGGATGAATTTCTCTCCAATCGTAATTAGCCAAACAAACAATACCAATTTTTTCTAATTGATCTTCGTGAGGAAAAGATTTACCAAATCCACTATACATCAATAGACTCGCTTTTGAGGCTATAATCGACTCTACAGGAATAGAATTTTCCTCGCCCATTTCTATAATTCTACCAGACTTGAAATTTTTCAATATCAAAGGGTCGTGCACGTATAAATGACTTGAAATTCCAGACACAAAAGATGTAGAATTTAATTTTGAAAGCATTCCAATATGAGTACTTGAAAGGGCAACTATAGATTTAATTGGTGTTTTAATTGGTATATATCCTTCTCTACTTGAGGATTCATTTTTTTTTGATAAAATATACTTTTTTTCAATCTGGTTTGTCTCCGGATTAATTAAATGAACTAATACAAATCCTTTCCCTTCAATAATATTAATATTTTTAGCATATTCAATAATAGAATCCTTACTTATAAATTCACTTTTCATATTCTTTTCAGAACAAGAAAAAAAGAAAATAAAAAAAGAAATAAAAAAATGAAATTTCATAAAAGTAAAGATATTGAAAATTGAAAGAAATAAAAAAAGCTCGCTAAAAATAGCGAGCTTTCAATTTATCTTAATAGATGATTACTCACCTACAACATCAAATTTGAATGTTGGCTTAACACCTTTGTGAAGGTTTGCTTCAGCCTCATAAGATCCAACTTCTTTAATTGGTTCGTTTTTAATTTTCAAAGATTTACGATCGATATCGAAACCTAATACTTTTAATGCTTCAGCTAATTGAACCGTGTTAACAGATCCAAATATTTTACCATTTTCTCCAGCTTTAGTTCCGATAGTCAATGTTACTTCAGACAATTTTACAGCGATTGCTTCAGCTTCAGCTAAAACTTTAGTCTCTTTATGAGCACGTTGTTTCATTGTTTCAGTATGCGCTTTAACAGCTGATGATGTAGCTAATAAAGCATATCCTTGAGGGATTAAGAAATTACGACCGTAACCAGGTTTTACCGTAACTACTTCATCCTTGTAACCAAGTTTGTCTACGTTTTTTTTAAGAATTACTTCCATTTTTTTATATTTTTTTCCTGTTTAACAATCGTCTTATTTCAACATATCAGCTACGTAAGGAAGGATAGCAATGTGACGAGCACGTTTTACTGCCTGACCTACTCTTTTCTGATATTTTGCAGAAGTTCCAGTTAAACGACGAGGTAAAATTTTACCTTGCTCATTGATTAACTTTAATAGGTATCCTCCATCTTTGTAATCGATGAATTTAATTCCGCTTTTCTTAAAACGGCAATATTTATCTTTTCTGATCTCTATCGTGATAGGAGTCAAATAACGAACATCATTTTGAGCCATTGTGCTTTGTTTTAAATGTTAATAATTAAGCTTCAACTGAAGCAGATTTTTTATCACCCATTTTCGCTCTACGCTTAACAGAGTATTCTAAGTGATCTCTATCCATTCTTGTAGTTAAAAAACGCATAACACGTTCGTCACGTTTGAAAGCAAGTTCTAAATCGGAAACGATATTCCCTTCACCTTCAAATTCTAACAAGAAGTAGAATCCAGTTGATTTTTTTTGTATTGGATACGCTAATTTACGTAATCCCCAATGTTCTGTGTGCTTAACTTTTCCACCTAATGATTTAACTTCAGCTTCGAATTTTTGCACTGCTTCCTTTGTCTGATCGTCAGACAAAACGGGAGTTAAGATGAAAACAGTTTCGTAAGAATTCATAAGTATTATTAATTAATTGATAATTTTTAAGAGGACAAAGATATGGAAATTTTCTTTTAATACCATTTTTTTATTCAATTTTTAGAAATTAGATGATTATACAATAGATATTAGATCAATTTATTTTTCTTAATTCCCTAAATATTTTAAAGTTCAAAAACATATGTGATTCAATAGTCTACATATCTAATAACTAACTAATGTATAAAAAATCTATTGTCTAGTTCAAAATCTTTTCTAAAAATTCAAATACAATTAACGCAAATTGCTTATTTTCGCATACACATTACAAGTAGATCTTAAACAACACAATTTATGGTATTCGATTTAGACATGATTAAAAAGGTTTAC
This sequence comes from Chryseobacterium gleum, assembly GCA_943326315.2. GTDB lineage: Bacteria > Bacteroidota > Bacteroidia > Flavobacteriales_D > Crocinitomicaceae > CAIUKX01. The sequence goes on along the minus strand of CALPSU020000203.1, from coordinate 38 downwards.
ACCTTGTTTCCGGAACGCGTAGAGGCTGCACGTAAAAT
>CALPSU020000202.1 GCA_943326315.2 Chryseobacterium gleum | reverse complement strand
TATTTAGGTATTTTAGATTCCTTAAAATTAGATTATTCATCTATTCAAAAATTAGATACAGTTTTATTCCCAGATAGATTTGGTGCTAAATCAATTGTAAAGTTTTATTGGAAAGAAAAAAAAGACTCTATTAATTTTATGGATTGGGAATTTAAAGACTCTCTTAAAACTACAAATGCTTTTTATAATTGGATTGATTGTTTTGGATCAAAATGTCGTTCCATAAAAATTGGAGAAAAAATAAAAATTCAAAAGCGAAGTTTGTTAGTTTTAGTTAATGAAAAGCACATGGTTGTAGTAGATTCTGAAAGGAAAATTGACAATGAAAAATGGTTGAAATTATTGAAAGATCAAGGTTTTGGTGAGAGTTGGAAATATATTGTTTCGCAACCAAATAAAGGAAAAGCGAATTGGTTAAATTATAAAAATGAAATTTTTACTGAAATTAAACAATAATAAATTATGAATATACTTAACAGAGGATTTATTACGATAACTCCTAAAAAAGCTTTTTTTGATTGGTCAAACACAATTGATTTAGAAGTTCAATTTTCAATTGAGGATGAAATTGAGCCAACTGTATACCTAATTACAGAAGATTTTTTTGACATCGAACCATTAATTGAGCAACATTTTAAGAAGATTTTTAAAAATGAATTAACTGCAATAACAGAAAATGAAGAAAAATGGCCTGTAGAAAGAAATATAGATGTCTTTTTAGAATGGTTTGATATTAATATTGGTTCTATGGTTTTTGATTTAGAGAAAAGTAATATTGTAGGCGAAAAAATATAACTTCGAGTACCTCAGTCCACTTTTTTATTCGCGCGCGCCTCAGTTAACTTTTTTGATTTCAATTAAACCGTTGATTTCGAGAGCCTCAGTCAAATTTTTGAATTCAATTAAACCGTTGACTTCGAGAGCCTCAGTCAAATTTTTGACTTCAATTAAACCGTTGACTGAGGTACTCGAAGTCAACATTTCTCTATCAATCTAGAATTATAATACTCAATATTATCTGAAACATCTTCAATTACCCATTCAGGCAATTCAAATTTTTCTTCTTCTGAACTCAATTCAATTTCAGCAATAATTAATCCATCTAATTTACCTTGAAAAACATCGACTTCCCACAAGTGATTATTTACTTGTATTTCATATCTGAATTTTGATAATGTTTTTTCAGAAAATGAGTCAATCATTTGTTGCGCTTCAAGAATAGGGATTTCATATTCAAATTCTGAACGGCTAATACCAATCGTTTTACCTTTAATTGTTAAGAAACCTTTTGCCCCTTTAATTCTAACTCGAACAGTACATTCAGGATTTTTTGACAAGTAACTTTGAACAATTTGAATTGGTTCAGGTTTATCAATGTGATTCCATTTTATTTGATCAACCGAAAATTTACGTTCTATTTCTACCATCTTAATTTCTTTTATTGGTAAATATAGACAGTTTCTTACATTTGTATTATGAATATTTTTCTAACTTTCGATTACGAGTTATTTTTTGGTGAAAAAACAGGAACGGTAGATAAATGTATTATCGAACCCACAAATAATCTGCTTAAAATCTCTAAAAAATACTCCGTTCCAATGACATTTTTTGTGGATGTAGGGTATTTAATTCGACTTGAAACAGAGAGTGCTAAACATAAAGTTTTAAAATCTGATTTATCTAAAATAAAAAATCAGATTACTGAAATATTAGAATGTGGTTGCGATGTTCAACTTCATATTCATCCTCATTGGGAAAGGTCATATTTTGATGGTGAAAAATGGATAATTGAAATTGACGGTTGTTATAAGTTGTCAGATTTTGAGGCAGGAGAATTAGTTCATATTGTTACTTTTTACAAAGAATATTTAGAAGAAATCTCAAGGAAAAAAGTGCATACTTTTAGAGCAGGAGGGTGGTGCATTCAGCCATTTGATCGATTAAAAGAATTGTTTAAGGAAATAGGTATAAAATACGACACCAGTGTTTTTCCAGGTGGTCATTTTGAATCTGAGCATTATGATTTTGATTTTAGAAACGCACCTCACAAGTCGAAATATAAATTTGAAAATGATGTATGTGTCGAAGATCCTTCAGGTTTTTTTACTGAATACCCGATTTCTTCTATGAAGTATTCTCCTCTTTTTTATTGGAAATTGTATGTTCTAGGAAGATTGTTTCCAAATCAGCATAAAATGGTAGGAGATGGGATTTTTTTATCTCAACCTGGAAGAAAAAAATCGGTTTTAACAAATTTTACTTGGAATCATGTTAGTACAGATGGTTATTATGCTTCAAAATTAAATAGTAGTTTGGAAGAGATGGATTTTAAGGGATATACTGATATGGTTACGATAGGTCATCCGAAAAGTAATACATTGTTCTCAGTGCATGAATTAGATAAATTTGTAAATAAAAATTACATAAAACATCTTTTTTCTGTTTTTAAAGATTTGAACTGAAGTTTCTTAAATAGAATATTATTTATTAAATTTGCCTATGTTTTTACCTAAAAATAGTACCCCAAGATGGGTGATGATTGTCTTAGATCTTATTCTATCAATATCTGGATTGTTTTTCGCATATTTGATTCGATTTGATTTAAAGGCAGATATTACTTTAATTAATGAAGAATGGGCGATATTATCTAAATCTATAATTTTCTTTATTCTCGTCAAATTTATTGTTTTTTATGCCTTTAAAATTCATAAAGGTATGGTTAGGCATACTTCAACGGAAGATTTAAGAAGGATTTTTTATGCTTCATTAGTTTCTTCTTTGATATTTGTTTTTCTTGGAATAGTTAGAAATAAATATGTAGATGGTTTTTATTTATTTCCAATGTCGGTTTTATTGATTGAGTTTTTATCTTCTTTTGTTTTAATTTCTGGTTTAAGATTTTTTGTAAAACTAATTTACATGGAATCTGTAAAACCAAAAGATAAAACTGAAAGAGTTATTATTTATGGAGCAGGTGTTTCTGGATTAATAACCAAAAGAACAATAGAGAAAGATGTGAGACTATCCTATGATTTAATAGGTTTTGTAGATGATAATAAAAAATTAGCCGGATCAAGACTTCAAGGTTTAACTATTTATCATTCCTCTAAACTAGATAAAATAATAAAATCTGAAGGAATTACTCAGTTAATCTTAGCTATTCAAAACCCGAGAGAAATAGAGACAAAAAAAATCGTAGATATCTGTTTAAATAATAATGTCTCAGTAAATAAAGTACCTAATCCGAAAAGTTGGATAAATGGTGAATTTACAACTAAACAAATCTCAAAAGTTAGAATTGAAGATCTATTAGGAAGAAAGCCAATTGTTTTAGACGAAATGAAAATTTCAGCAGAATTAAAAGGTAAAATTATTTTAGTTACTGGTGCTGCAGGATCAATTGGAAGCGGTATGGTTATGCAGATTGCGAAATATGAACCAAAAACACTTATTCTACTAGACCAAGCAGAATCTCCTTTGTATGATTTACAAAATGATTTGTTGTACCAGTTTCCAAATTTCAAATTTGAAGTCGTTGTTGGAGATATTCGAAATAGAGAGAGGATGCTGAGGGTTTTTGATCATTTCAATCCTGAATATGTTTTTCATGCAGCTGCTTATAAACATGTTCCTTTAATGGAGAATAATCCATCAGAAGCAATTTTAACAAATGTAAATGGCACTAAAAATTTAGTGGATTTATCTTCACAATTTAAAGTTTCTAAATTTGTAATGATTTCAACGGATAAAGCTGTTAATCCAACAAATGTGATGGGAGCATCTAAACGTATTGCAGAGATATATGCCCAATCAGCAAATAATAATTCTTCAACAAAATTTATAACTACTCGTTTTGGAAATGTTTTAGGGTCTAACGGTTCAGTAATTCCTTTATTTCAAAGACAAATAGAGCAAGGAGGTCCTATAACTCTAACAGATGAAAGAATTACTCGTTTTTTCATGACAATACCAGAAGCTTGTCAGTTAGTATTAGAAGCAGGATCTATGGGAGATGGAGGCGAGATTTTTGTTTTTGACATGGGAGAATCTGTTAAAATCATAGATTTAGCGAAGAAAATGATTAAGTTAAGTGGGTTGGAAGTAGGAAAAGATATTGAAATAAAAATAACTGGATTACGTCCAGGAGAAAAATTATATGAAGAATTATTAGCTAAAGAAGAAAATACACTTCCTACTCATCATCCTCAAATATTAAGAGCGAAAATTAGAATTGAGGAAAATGAAACAATATTATTGATTGAAGATTTAATAGGTTTGTTTGAGAGTCAGCAAAATGAGAATATAGTCTCAAAAATGAAGGAAATTGTACCGGAATACATTAGCAATAATTCAGAATTTGAGATATTAGATAAAAAATGAAAAATTCGGTAAATATTCAAGTTCGTTTCTCTGACATAGATAGTTTAGGGCATGTCAATAATTCAGTTTACTTGAATTATTTTGAAATGGCAAGAGTTGAATTTTTCACACCGCTTCTTGGTCATGACTGGGATTGGTCAAAGCAGGGAGTTATATTACGGAAAAATGAAGTGGAATATCTTCGACCTGTATTATTACATCAAAAACCTGAAATTATAATTTACACTAAATCGATAGGAACTAAAAGTTTTATTTTAGAGTATGAGTTGAAAATCGAAACAGAAATTTATACTATAGGCTCATCCGTTTTGGTATGTTTTAATTTAATTGAAAACAGATCTATCGATATTCCTTTAAAAATGAGAGAAATATTAGAATCTTTTTATAGGACTGAAAATTGATTTCACAAGAAATAAATAAATTTTTTATATGAAGGTATTAAATACATTGTTTTTTATTCTATTCGCCTTAACAAGTTCTGTTTATGGTCAAATAGGAGCAATCAAAAAAAAAGATTGTACTGAAAAAGGAGCACTTCGTAAAAGAAACGTGAAATACGCAGAGTGGGAGTGCGGAAAAAGAGCAGGCACCGTTGATTGTAATGAAAAGTTATC
>CALPSU020000201.1 GCA_943326315.2 Chryseobacterium gleum | reverse complement strand
AAAATATAGTAAATAATTATAAATATTTAAAATCATTTCCTGGGTAAATAGCATTCTCACCCAATTCTTCTTCAATTCTTAATAATTGATTGTATTTAGCCATTCTATCACTTCTAGAAGCTGAACCAGTCTTAATTTGCCCAGTATTTAAAGCTACGGCTAAATCAGCAATCGTACTATCTTCAGTTTCACCACTTCTATGACTCATAACTGAAGTATAACTATTTTTAGTTGCCATTTGAACAGCCTCAATAGTTTCAGTTAAAGAACCAATTTGATTAACCTTTACCAAAATAGAATTAGCAATATTTTCATGGATACCTCTTGATAAACGTTTGGTATTTGTAACGAATAAATCATCCCCTACTAATTGAACTTTATCACCGATTTCATCCGTTAATTGCTTCCATCCTGACCAATCGTCTTCATCTAACCCATCTTCAATTGATGCAATAGGATATTTTGAAGACCAATCTTTCCAAAAACTAACCATTTCAGAAGAAGTTCTTTGCTCACCTGTTGATTCGAAAATATATAAACCTTTTTCTTTATTGTAAAATTCAGAAGAAGCTGCATCTAAAGCAATATGCATATCCACTCCTGGTTTAAAGCCTGCTTTTCCAATTGCCTCTAAAACAACTTGAATTGCTTCTTCATTAGATGCTAAACTAGGTGCAAAACCACCTTCATCACCAACATTTGTAGACATTCCTTTAGATTTCAAAACACCTTTTAATGTATGAAAAACTTCGGTTCCCCATCTTAATCCTTCAGAAAAAGAGGATGCTCCAAATGGCATAACCATAAACTCCTGAATATCAATTAAGTTATCAGCATGAGAACCTCCATTTAAAATATTCATCATAGGAACAGGCATTGTTACTGCTCCTACTCCACCAATATATTTATATAAACTTAATCCTGATTCTTGTGCTGCAGCCTTAGAAACTGCAAGAGAAACACCTAAAATAGCATTTGCTCCTAAATTAGATTTATTTTCAGTACCATCTAAATGCAACATTAAACGATCTAACCCTTTTTGATCAAAAATATCATGACCATGAAGTGCTTCATTCAATAATGTGTTTACATTATGAACAGCTTTTAAAACACCTTTACCAAGAAATAATGATTTATCATTATCTCTTAATTCTACAGCTTCATGCACACCTGTTGAAGCACCAGAAGGAACTGCTGCTCTTCCTACAATACCATTTGTAGTAATTACATCAACTTCAACTGTAGGATTCCCGCGAGAATCTAAAATTTGTCTTCCAATAATTTTTGCTACGTAACTCATTTTTTTATAATTAATATAGTTGTATCAACTATTTATTGTTATTCATATTTGTAATAAACTGATCAAAAAGATATCTAGAATCATGAGGACCTGCAGAAGCTTCAGGATGATATTGTACAGAGAAAACTGGCTTACCTTTTAATTCTATACCAGCAATTGTATTGTCGTTCAAATGTTTATGAGTAACAACAATATCAGTATTATTAGTTACACTATCTTTTGAAACAACAAAACCATGATTTTGAGAAGTAATTTCACCTTTACCTGTTTTAAGATTCAAAATAGGATGATTAATACCTCTATGACCATTAAACATTTTTTCAGTTTTTAAACCTTGACTTAAAGCTAAAATCTGATGACCTAAACAAATTCCAAATACAGGTTTACCATTAGAAACTATCTCTTTTACAAGATTAATAGTATTTGGCATTACTGAAGGATCTCCTGGACCATTAGATAACATAAATCCATCTGGAGCGAAATCTTTCAGATCAGCTAATGAAGAATCCAAAGGGAAAACCTTTACATGACAGCCTCTTTCAACCAAACATCTAACAATATTCCTTTTAACACCTAAATCTAAAAGAGCAACTTTTAAAGTAGAATTTTCATTTTTTACTTCATAAGCAACTTTAGTAGCAACTTTAGAAGAAAGTTCTAAACCATTCATAGAAGGAACAAGAGCTAATCTAGCTTTTAAAACTTCAATATCTAATTCTTCTGAAGAAATAATAGCATTCATCGCACCTTTACTTCTAATATATCTAACTAAGGCGCGTGTATCTACATCAGAGATACCTACTGTTTCATTAGAAATCATAAAATCTTCTAATGTACCATTTGCAGATGTTCGAGATGCAATATCGGAAAACTTCTTTGTAACTAAACCTGCAATATTAATTCTATCAGATTCAACATCATCCTCATGAACACCATAATTACCAATATGAGGAGTGGTCATAATCAAAATTTGACCAAAATAAGATGGGTCAGTAAAAACTTCTTGATAACCAGTCATTCCAGTATTAAAAGCAATTTCACCAGTTGTAACACCGATTTTACCAATTGCTTTTCCTTCAAAAACAGTTCCGTCTGCTAAAACGATTACCGCAGGTTTTCTTTCTTCCATTAAAAAAAATTTTTGCAAAGTTATGATTTCAAATTAACATAAACGAAAGTTTAGACAATAAAAAAAGGGTAATGTTACCATTACCCTTTTTAATATTCTAAAATATCACTATTTAGTCTTCTTTAGTTTCTGAATCAATACTATCATCAGCAGAACCATCGTTAGAAGGAGCTTCAGAAGATTCATCTGAAACTACATCATTAGCAGACTCAGCAGCAACATCATCACCTGCTTTTTTTCCACCACGACGAGAACGACGAGTTACTTTTTTAGTATTCTCATTAGTATAGATTTCATTAAAATCAACTAACTCGATTAAACACATTTCTGCATTATCACCTAAACGGTATCCAGTACGGATGATACGAGTATATCCTCCGTTACGAGTTGCAACTTTAGGAGCAATATCTCTGAATAATTCAGAAACAATCTCTTTACTTTGCAATTCACTAAAAACATTTCTTCTAGAGTGAGTAGAATCTGTTTTAGATTTTGTTATTAATGGCTCAACATAAACTCTTAATGCTTTAGCTTTAGCAACAGTAGTGTTGATACGCTTATGCAATAAAAGAGAACAAGCCATATTAGATAGCATAGCTTTTCTGTGAGCTGTCTTTCTACCTAAATGATTATTTTTTTTACCGTGTCTCATTTTTATTTAAATTTCGTAAGTAACGGTTAACTGAGTCTTTTCAAGGTATCGCTTAAGCTCAGCCACCTATTACGCCATTATTAATTTTTGCGATACTAATCTTTATCTAATTTATATTTGGCAACATTCATTCCGAAATTAAGACTTTTGTTATCAACTAAGTCTTCTAATTCAGTAAGAGATTTCTTACCAAAGTTACGAAATTTCAATAAATCATTTTTATTGTATGATACCAAATCACCTAATGTTTCAACATCAGCAGCTTTTAAACAGTTCAATGCACGTACAGACAAATCCATATCAACTAATTTAGTTTTCAATAATTGTCTCATGTGTAAAGAAGTTTCATCAAATTCTTCAGAATCTGCTTTTACTTCACTATCCAAAGTAATACGCTCATCAGAGAATAACATGAAATGGTGAATTAAAATTTTTGCTGATTCTTTCAAAGCTTCTTTCGGATGAATAGAACCATCTGTAACGATGTCGAAAACTAATTTTTCATAATCAGTTTTTTGCTCAACACGGAAATTTTCAACAGAAAATTTAACGTTTTTAATTGGAGTAAAAATAGAATCTACGAAAATAGTACCGAAAGGAACATTTCCTAATTTATTTTCTTCAGCAGGAATATAACCACGACCTTTAATAATCGTAAGTTCTAAATCCAATTTAACTGAAGATTCCATGTTACAGATAACTAAATCTGAATTTAACACTTGAAATCCAGAAGTGAATTTACCTAAATCTCCAGCTGTCAATTTATTTTGACCACTAATAGAAACTACTACAGTTTCGTTATCAGTACCTTCAATTTGTTGTTTAAAACGAACTTGTTTTAAATTTAAAATAATTTCAGTAATATCTTCTACAACTCCTTTAATAGTAGTGAATTCATGATCAGCTCCTTCAAAACGAACAGATGAAATTGCAAATCCTTCTAATGAAGAAAGCAAAATACGACGTAATGCGTTACCAACAGTTATTCCATAACCCGGTTCAAGCGGACGGAATTCAAATTGTCCTTGATGTTCATCGGACTGGATCATTATAACCTTATCAGGTTTTTGGAAATCTAAAATTGCCATTTATTCTTCTTTTAATTGTCTTGCAGTTGCGCGGAATAGAAGTTTGAAGAAGTCAACTATACCCTTTGGCTACAATTCAATGTGATTAATTAATCTTACTTAATAACCTATCGGCTAAATAAAGATGCTAAAGCAACGTATTATTTAGAATACAACTCGACGATTAACTGTTCTTTGATGTTTTCAGGAATCATTTCACGTGCAGGAACACTTAATAATCTACCTGTCATATCAGAGTTGTTCCAATCTAACCAGTCGTATTTTTTTGTGTTTGAAGCTAAAGAATTAGAAACAACTTCTAAAGATTTAGATTTCTCACGGATACCAACGATATCTCCAACTTTTACAACATATGATGGAATGTTTACAACATCTCCATTTACAGTTATATGTCTATGAGAAACTAATTGACGAGCACCACTACGAGTAGGTGAAACACCAAGTCTGAAAATTGTATTATCCAAACGAGTTTCACATAATTGTAATAAATTCTCACCAGTAATACCTTTCATTCTAGAAGCTTTCTCAAACATGTTTGAGAATTGTTTTTCTAAAATACCATACGTATACTTAGCTTTTTGTTTTTCTTTTAACTGAATACCATATTCAGATAATTTACCACCACGTCTTTTATTTGGACCATGTTGACCTGGACCGTAAGCTCTACGATCTAATGCTTTGTCTGGACCAAAAATCGGATCTAAGAAACGACGAGCAATTTTTGATTTTGGACCTGTGTATCTTGCCATTTTATTTGTTTTACTAAGAGAGATTATGAATTAAGGCTTTTCCTTCGATAATCGAATTTCTCTTATTTATTATATACTAAACTCTTCTTCTTTT
>CALPSU020000200.1 GCA_943326315.2 Chryseobacterium gleum | reverse complement strand
AATTGTTGAGAATGATCCAACTTTATGTACAACAGCTTGGGTAAAACCTATTTTAAACTATTCTGTTATTAAAAGTATTGGTTCGGATTTTGATCATGGAGGTTATGGTGGTTATTTTTCAGGATCACCCTATAATGGTTATAACGGATATAAAGTAATCAACTCAAAATCACCTTTTTTAATTGGTGTAAACTATTTTGATGGATTTATTCCCTTTGAATATGAAAGTGGAGCTGAACTTGATGGGGTTCCAATTACAGGTTTTAATAAAAAAGGTTTCCCTAATCTTGATATTAATTATTTAGGGTTTTATAGAGCACAATTAATTGCTTATGATAGAACTTATTATGCGAATAAAAATAGATATAGCCCTTTAATGGTTTTTCAAAAAAAGAGGACATCAGGTTTGATTTTTAATGTGAATAATAATCAATGGTGTATGAAAAAAAATTGGAATAAACAGATATGTCAGATTACAAAAAATGCGATTGAAATATTTTTATCAAGAAAAACAAATGTGTTTAGTAATTGATTTTTTTTCTAAATTTAGCATTGTTAATTAATAAAAGAATTATTAAAAAACCTTAATAATTTTGAAGGTTTTTAAGATATACACATTATAATTTAAATGTATGATTTTTTTCAATTCTCTAAGTGTAATGAAAATATTGGTTTATTCTTTCATAATAACCTTATTTGGGGGTACGTATATGTTTGGTTTTCATTTTTTCGGGATTCATATTTATGCCTTTAGAATAGTTCTAGTTTTAGGCGGAATATATTTTTTTTTTACTAAAACTTTATTTTTATTTGAGTCAAAATTCATAAAAAAAGTTTTTTATTTTTTATTGCTTTGGTTAACTTATGCAATTATTTCTTTAATATGGGCACCTGACATACATTTAGGAATTCATGATATTGTATATATATTTATAGGTATAATGATATTTTTATTTACATATAAAATATTTAATTCAAATAGAATTATCAGTAACTTCTATTATTCTTGGGTTTTTTCTTTAATATTTTGTACTATTTTTTCTTTTTGGGAAATTGAAACTGCTAAGCATTTTATTTCATCATTTTCAAATGAATTAAAGGAATTATCTGAGGCATACCAAAATCATTATATGCCAATATTTACTTTTGATAATCCTAACCATTTTGCAATTTATTTATGTCTATCTATTTGCATATTGATGTATTTTAATTTTAAAAGAATTAATATTTTTTTAAATACTTTGTTAATTGTTTCAAGTGTTTTTTTATTATTTCAAATTGAAACTAGATTAGGTGTTGTTTTTATTTATTTTTCTTTCTTCATCTATTTAATTTTTGAATTTTTGAGGTGTAAAAAGAATTATTTATTAAATAACTCTATCGGTTTTTTAGTAGTAATTTTAATAATGTCCATAAGCTTGTTAAATCATAAATTTGTTGGAATTAAATTATTAAATGAAATTCCTAAATCCTCAGTTGTAATTTCTGACACTTCGACTAATACTAATTCTACGAATTTCAATAGTGCTTCTTCTAAAGTTAGTTCTATTACTAATACTTCTGAAGTTGTTTTCGATTCTTCAAGTATAAGTATTCGGAAAAATTTAATGTTAAATGGGTTAAATTATTTTAAATCAAGTTTTTTAATGGGAGTTGGAGCAGGTGGTTTTCAATCTAATGTTATGAAAGGCAATGTTAAATTTCCAGTATTAGGAATATCAAATCCACATAATTATTTTATTGAAGTATTGTCTCAATATGGTTTGATAATAACACTTTTATATGTATCAATATTTTTCTACATAAGTTATTTTGTTATAAAAAAAATAATTTCAAAAAAAATAAAAGGGGAATATTATTTTGTTTTGCTTCTAATGGTCTGTTTTGTAATTATGAGTAATGCAAATTCAAGTTTTTTATCTTTACCTATAAATTGGTTTATGTTTTCTTTAATTATTATTTTTAGTAACCGTTTACTTAAAAATGAAAATAAATGTTAGTTAAGATAATAAAGTCTGATTTTTACAAGAATGTATTGATTTTATTTTCCGGGACTCTATTAGCTCAAACGATTCCTTTTTTAGTTTTACCATTTTTACAAAAGTTTTACTATTCACCTAGCGATTTCGGTATTTTAGTCGTTTTTATTTCTTTTGGTGAAATTTTCTCTAATATTGCTTGTTTAAAATTAGAATATGGCATTGTTTTACAAAAAACAATGCGACAAGCAATTAATTTATTATATGGAGCTTTAACTGTTTCATTTTTAATGGCTTTGTTGTCCTTATTAATTATTTTATTATTTAAACATAAAATAGCTCTTTTTTTTAATGAGCCTAAAATTGAAAATTTATTATTATTAATTCCAATTTATATATTATTTGTTGCTTTTTATGATTCACTTACATATTGGTTTAATAGAAAAAAAAGATTTAGTATAATTTCTATTTCAAAAGTTTCTCAAACTTCAGCGGCAGAATGTTCAAAAATAGCTTTAGGATTAATTAAATTTAATTACAATGGTTTAGTTGTTGGTAGAGTTTTAGGTTATTTTTTTGGATCATTGTATTTAGTAATTAAATTTATGACTTCTGATAAAAAATACCTTAGATTAATTAATAAGAGTCAATCTAAAAAACTAATTATTGAAAATAAAAATTTTATTAGATACACAACTCCAAGTGTTTTTATTGGGAGTGTAATAAATCTATTATATATTAATTTATTTTTGCATTATTTCGGTAAAGATATAGTTGGTGTTATGGGAGTTTCTATGATATATATATCAGCATCATATAGCCTTATTTCTATTTCATTTTCGCAAGTTTTTTTTTCGAAAATTGCAGAAATAAACTCGAAGAGTGAGCTTTTATTAATTTATAAAAAATTTGCTTTTCGTTTATTTTTATTTTCTCTATTACCTTTATTTTTTATTTATTTGATTCCTACCAGCTTTGTGACATCATTACTTGGTGAACAATGGGATGATCTTATTTATATTGCAAGAGTTATGAGTTTATGGCTTTCAATTTGGTTTGTATCTTCTTCATTATCTTTTATATATATGAGAATAGGAAAGCAAAAATTGATGTTGCTTTATGATTTATTACATTTGGTAATGATAATAGTAGGTTTTTATTTTGCTTACTATTTAAGTCCAACTTTTGAATCTGCCTTATGGGGTTTTACTATTGCTAAATTTGTATTTTACGTAATAATTATTTTAGTTGCAATTTATTTAATAAAAAATTGTGATGAATCAAAATTATAGTTCATGCATGTATTAATATTAGGAAATGGATATCCATCTATTTATCAACCATTAGATGGAATTTTCACAAGAGATCAAGCTGAAGCATTAGCTAAAAAAATTGAAAAAGTTGGATTAATTAGCATTAGTCCGATCTCGATTAAAGATTTTATTAAAAAGAAAAAACTAAGTCTTGGTAGTGATTATTTTAATGAAAAAGGGGTTAATACATATGTTTTTAGATATCTAAATCCACCAAAATTTTCTAATTATTCTATTTATAAAGCTAAAAATAAAGGAATAAAATTATTTGTAAATTATATTAAAACACATGGAATACCTAATGTTATTCATGTACATTGTTATCAAGCAGGTTTGTTAGCAATTGAAATAAAGCGCTTATATAATATTCCTTTTGTCTTTACAGAGCATTCGTCTAATTTTTTAACTGGTTTAGTACCCCATAAACACTTTCTGTTAATAAATCGTATTTTAGAATATTCATCAATTAATATTGCGGTAAGTATTAATTTAAGGGATAGAATAAGTGAACAATTTTTAAATGAATTTGTTTATGTTCCAAATATTGTTGATACTGATTTTTTTAGCCCGATAATAAATATCTCTAAAGATAAAAAATTTACTTTTTTTCATGCAGCCAATTTAAATAGAAATAAAAATCAAAAAGATCTTATTTTAGCATTTGATTCATTTTTAAAATATCAATCTGAAAGCCAGTTAATTATTGCTGGCATGGGTGATATGATAGATGAATTGATAGAATTAGCGACCTCATTGAATATTATAAATAAGGTGCGTTTTTTAGGTTATTTAACAAGAGATGAAATTTTATATTGGTATAGAGTCTCAAATGTTTTTGTTTTAACAAGTTTTAATGAAACTTTTGGGGTGGTATTAATTGAGGCTTTAAGCTGTGGAATACCTGTTGTGTCAACTTATTCTGGGGGACCAAGCTCAATTATTTTGAATGATGAATTAGGAGAATTAACTGAAATTAATTCAGCTTCGATTTTTTTAGGTATGAAAAAAGTTTATATTAACTTTGCAAAGTATAATTCTGAAAATATAAGAAACTTTGTTATTGATAATTTTTCTGAAAATATCATAACAAGTAAATTGTTAGATATTTATAATAGAGTAGTTTAATTAAAATTAGGGGTAAATTGGAAATTGATAAAGAATATCAGCAATGTGTTAGATGTATTATGGATACATCTGATCGTGAAATAGTATTTAATGATAAAGGATTTTGCAATCATTGTATAGAATATTTTGAAGAGGATATTTTTTATTCTTATAAAGGTAAGAAGACCGATTTAGAGCTAGAAAAATTAGTTGCTAAAATAAAGGCTGATGGAATAAACAGTGACTATGATTGTATGGTAGGGGTTAGCGGAGGTGTTGACAGTACTTATGTTGCTTATCTTTCAAAACAATTAGGATTAAGAGTTTTAGCTTTTCATTTTGATAACGGTTGGAATTCTGAATTAGCAGTAAAAAATGTTGAAAATATCGTCAAAAAATTAGATTTTGATTTTCAAACTTGGGTAGTAGATTGGGATGAATTTAAAGATTTACAATTATCTTTTTTGAAATCTTCAGTAGCGAATGCTGAAACACCTTCAGATCATGCTTTTTTAGCTGCAACATATCGATTATGCGACAAGTATAACATTAAATATATCTTAAGTGGGAGTAATTTTGCGACTGAAGCGATATTGCCGAATAGTTGGGGATATAACGCGAAAGATTT
>CALPSU020000199.1 GCA_943326315.2 Chryseobacterium gleum | reverse complement strand
TATAAAAATATTGTGATTATTAAATATTTTCCAGATACTCTAAAGCTATTAAAAGACACTCAAACCAAGATAATTATTGCAGCAAGTGGAATGATTACTGGAGGAAGAATTCTAACCTATCTAACCGAATATGGAAGAAACCCTAAAAACACTATATTACTAGCTGGATATCAAGGTGTAGGTACAAGAGGAAGAGCTTTAAAAGAAGGGCAAAAAGAACTGAAATTGTATGGTAAATATTATCAAATAGATGCTGAAGTTCAATATATTGATTCTATGTCTGGTCATGCAGATCAATCAGAAATGATTAGTTGGTTAAGAAATTTCAAAGAAAAACCTGCTAAATTATTTTTAGTTCATGGTGAGCCACAAGCTCAAAATATTTTTCGAGTAAAAATAAAAGATGAATTAGGAATTGAAGCGATTATACCGCAGATTAATGATGAATTTGAATTAAAATAAATGGATAAAGAACAAAAAATTATAGTCCGAAAAGCATCCGGAAAAGAAGAGTTTTTTTCTTTCGAAAAATTAAGAAATTCACTTTTAAAAGCTAATACATCGACGGATGAAGTTAACGGTATTTTAGATTCATTAAAAGAAAAAATATATACCGGAATAAGTACGAAAAAAATATATAGTATGGCGTTTCGTATGTTAAAAAAACATTCTCCTATAAATGCATCTAGATACTATTTAAAAAAAGGAATAATGGAATTAGGTCCTTCTGGATTTCCATTTGAAAAATTCATAGGTAAAATATTTGAACATCAAGGATACAATACAGAAGTAGGAATTATACTGAAAGGAAAGTGCGTTACACATGAAATTGATGTAATTTGTAAAAAAGAAAATACGATCATGTTAATGGAGTGTAAATATAAAAATCAAGCTGGAGTTTCGGTAGATGTAAAGGTTCCACTTTATATACATTCAAGATTTCAAGATTTACTAGAAAATAATTTAATCCAAAAACCTTTTACAAATTTTACAGGTTGGATTGTAACAAACTCAAGATTCACTGAAGACGCTACATCCTTTGCAAATTGTCGAGGAATAAAGCTACTAGGATGGGATTACCCATATAATAATTCACTCAAAGACATAATAGATAAAACTGGTCTATATCCAATAACCTGCCTTACAAGTCTTACAAAAATTGAAAAACAATGGTTCTTGCAAAAAGGGGTTGTGCTTGTTAAAGAAATGTATAAAAATCAAAAATTATTACCAAAAGCAGGTATAAGTTCTGCTCGAATAAAATTTATTATTGCTGAAAGTGAAAAACTTTGTATTATAAAATAAAAATTAATTTTTCAATCAAAAATTTTTAACTACACCTAAAAATCAATTAAATAATAACATTATCGCAATCCATTGTTTATTTATTAATAAAAAACAATGGATTGTAATTCCCTATAAACACTGAAAATATAACAAAATAAAAAGAAATAGTTAATATATTTTAACTAATTATTTTTATTTTGTTTTAATTATAACATATCTTTGTTTCAATAAACAATAAAATAAACAATAACTATTAAAAAAGGATTACTATCTTTTGGTGTCATTTTGGCGCTACAATTTGAACTAACCTAACCGCTCAAATTGATACCTAAACGATTTTATTACAGAAACGTAAGGGAAACATGGTGTTGTTCACCCAGCGACTGTTTATGGATATATTACTGGAAATAAAACATATAGTAACAAAGCTAAAATGATGCTGTTTTATGAACTTCATGGAGTTCAAATGAGAGGTGAAATTATTTAACCATCTTTACAAATAATTCGCTTCCCATTCTAGGTAGAATAGAATTATAACAATTTTCCATTTCAACAGTTGAAAAAAACGGAGTAAAATAGGTTAAATATTCTTCTTTATTTCCTCCATAGGGTGGCTCTACATCGAATTCTCGATTAAAAAGTAACCCTACAAGCTTCCCTTTTAAATCTAATAATTCACTGGTTTTTTTTGAATAATCTCTCCTTAGTTTTGGGTCAATTGCACAAAAAAGTGTTTGTTCTAAAATTAAATCATATTTTCCAGTATGGGTGAAAAAATCATCCTTTATTAAATTTTCAACTGGAAATTCAGGATTTTCTTTTCTAAAATTTAATAATGGTTCTTCTGCAAAATCTAGTAAAAAAACATTCTTAAACCCTTTATCAAAGAGATATTTGCCTTCATACCCATACCCACATCCAGGAATTAAAATTCTCAAATTTTTATCTAATAATTGATCGATGTATGCTTTAAATGGTGGCGAAATCTCTTTCAAATCCCAGAAATCGGTTGACTCCTTATATCTATTATTCCAATAATCAGCTGATAATTTTTCCATTCAACAAATATAAATTCAAAAACATATATATTTGACAATAAACAAATCATAATTATGAAATTTATTTCCACACTTATACTAATTTCTTGCTTTTATTTAAACCCCTCTTTTAGCCAAAATAAAGAAGAAAGTTTTGAAATCATAAAATCGAAAATGAAAGAACAAGAAAAGCTTTGGAATACTGGGGATATTAATGGGTTTATGGATTTTTACTGGAAAAGCGATAGCTTAAAATTTATTGGGAAAAATGGAATTACATATGGTTGGAAAAAAACAATCGATAATTACATAAAATCCTACCCAACAAAACAAGAAATGGGGGATTTATTTTTCACAATTCTCGAATGTTCCTCACTCTCTAACGAAACTATTTTTATAATTGGGAAATGGGAATTAAAAAAAGAGAAACCCATCGGCGGATATTTCACTTTATTATGGAAAAAAATTAATAACGACTGGGTTATAATTGTAGATCATACGAGTTAGTGCTATAATCCAGCAAAAAGTTATTTCAAAACAACAACTTTTTCAGTTTTGTTTGAATGAATATTTGAAATTTCAACGAATAATAGTGTAGAACTAAACTTCGTTAAATCGATCGATATAAAATCCTCAAAACCTTCATTAACAAATTCTTCCCCTTTTGAATTTAGAATCCTAACAACACTTTTTTCTCCAACATTGATATTTAAAAAATCCGATGTTGGATTTGGATAAATAGAGGTCTTAAAATTCTTTTCTTCTACTGATAAATATTTCCTACTTAAAACCGCAACCCCATCTAAATCAAACCCTCCAGATTCAAATTCTGTTGGAAACAAATCGTTTATTAAATTACCATTACCGTCAACACTTCCAAATTGAGAATCTATACTTCCAATCACATCAATTAGTTTAATATGAGTAATTGCCATGATATCTAATCCTACCATTCCTTCTAATTCAACTAAATCAAAAGGAGTTCCAAAGCCCATTCTATATTTACCAGCTAAATTGTTATATAGTCTACAATCGTTATTTTGAATGAATGGTCCAATTTGATTAACTATAGAAGCTTGACTTATTGATGGAAATCTAAAATAATTTACTCCATCTGAACTAACTTCTACGTGCGCAAACTCCAAAAAACCATCCGAAAAAGCGTTCTCAAAAACTGCAAAATCTGGCCCTACTCCATCTTCTATTAATCTATCAAAAGTCAAAATAGCAATCCCTGAATCTCCTAAGGAAACAACATCGTTTGTATTTCCTTCTGCTAATCCAACGGCTTTTGATTCTTCTCCAAACGAAGCTAATCCTGCGCCTTTATTGGAAAGATTCATATATCCTCGCTGAATACTTACCCCATTAGCCCAGGAAATAATAATTGCTGAATCTTTTTTCACAGCTGTTGAACCTAATTGACCAGCTGAAGGTGCATAGGATTGTGCTAATGATATCGAATTCAGGATTAATAAATGGATAATTAATAATGTATGTATTTTTTTCATTTTTTATATTTTAATGGTTGTGGAGACGCAAAATGTTAAATCTCTATGAATCACGGATAAAAAATAATTTTCCCTGGATTCAAACCTACATGATAACTTGTTTCATACACTCCGGATGAACTAAACACTCTCACATATCCTGTATTAGAATATCCCATTGCATCCATACAATATATCTTGTTATTTAATGAATTAAATTGAACTCCATATAATGTTGTAAAATGTGAATTATCTATCAACGTAGGATTTAAAATTGATTCCGAAACAGCATCAAAAAGAGAAATATTACTAGTATTTGTAGAATAATTTCGATAATTAATTAATAAATTATCGCCCATCTTCTCTATTCCTGAAGCGTCGAAAGAAAATGTATTTTCCACAAAATCTGTCGAAGTATTAATTTTCACCATTCTAGAAGGAATATTTGAATAATTTCCTCTAGCTATTACATAAATATCACCTTGAGAATCCGTAATTACTGATCCAGGATTTTTACCAACTGTTATTTTTTTAATTTCCATTAATGTCGTTAAATTTATAACTGAAACTGTGGAATCAACATTTGGAGAGTTCAATCCTCCAGAATTTGCTACATATAATTTCCCTGAAGAAATAGATAATCCTTCTGGATTTGATCCTACTTTAATTCTTTTAGTTATTTCTAATGATGTTGTATCTAATACATCTACATAACCATCTAAACATGTAATAAATGCTTTTCCCTCATTAAAAACAATTGATCTAGGTTGTTTTGAAATCGCTCCATTCATCATTGAAATTTGTTTTATAGATTGACCTGTTGTTTTATTTAACACTTCTATAGTACTTGACACATTAACAACAACATATATTTTATTTCCGTAGAACTCTAAATCGTTTCCTGTATCTCCTAATAAGCGATTTGTTTTTGTTGTGAAAAATAAATCATCTGAAGTACCATCCGAAAAATTAACCCAAGAAATAGTTGAATTATTTTGCTGAAACAAGCCTTCACACAAAACCATCATCCCATTTTTTAATCTAGATGTTGAATCAACGATTGGTTTTGGTTCATCTATTTTTTTCTTTTTACAAGCGACCAATAGAATGAGTAAGAATAGAAGTTTAACGTAACGCATAACTCAAAGTAATTAAGTAATTTCTTCCTGGCATCACAAAATAACGAATGTAAGCATAAGAAGAATTAAAGAT
>CALPSU020000198.1 GCA_943326315.2 Chryseobacterium gleum | reverse complement strand
CTTTCGTTTTTTCTCAAAACATAGTAAAATCAAGGGGAAACGCCTATAATTCCTTCATGTTCTTCGCTAGGGGTTCATGCAATGGAAAAGCCCCAAACCTTAGCGGAATGGGGATTTAAGATTAATTGTGACCGCGACAGGATTCAAACCTGTAACCCTCAGAGCCGAAATCTGATGCGCTATTCAATTGCGCCACGCAGCCTTTTGAATGAGGCAAATGTAACTATGAGAAAACAATTCACCTACACATTTTCTCTTTTTGTTGTTATTTCTCTTAAATTCAAATAATTTTAGACATTATTCGTTGTAACTTGCAAACAAAAAATCAATGAGAATTCTTTTTGCCCTTTTTTTAACTATAAATGTATTTGTAAATGCTCAAATCGGAACTGGACAATGGAGGTTACATGTTCCTAATAATAATGCTATCGATGTAGTCGTTGGAAATAACATCGTTTATACTGCGCTTGAAGAAGGATTATTAGAATATGATATTAATTCAAATGAAACAAGTCTTTGGACGGATGTAAACTCACTTTCTGATATTTCATTAACTTCTCTTGGTTACGATGATATTCGAAATTCACTTTATATCGGTTATCAAAATGGTAACATGGATGTGATTAAGAATAATACTGTTACAAATGTTCCCGCTATACGATTAGCACAAGTTGCTGGCTCAAAACGTATCAATAAAATTATCGTATTTAATAATTTTGTATACATAGCTACTGGCTTTTCGATTGTGAAATTTGATCCAGTAAAATTTGAAGTTAGTGATACCTACTACCCTACTAATGGAAAAATTCCAATTTTAGATGTCGCTTTTATGAACGATTCTATTTTCGCCTTAACTGGTTCGCTTTTATTTAAGGGAAATTTAAATAATACGGCTTTAGCAGATTCTGCTCAATGGAAAATAGATACACGCGTTAAAAACATTTCTACTACAAATTGGTATTCAAACATGGAAGTTGTCGACAATAAAATATTTATAGAATATGAAGACCCTGAATACGGAAATGATTTAGTTTATTGCCTTCAAAATTATGGCTTGGAATTAATTTTTAATTCAACTATTAATTACGAAATAAATTCGTTGAAAAATTTAGCAGGAAAATTAGGTTTGAACATAGATTCCGGAATTTCAATTTATAATTCAAATTATACTCCTTCCTCTTTTATTGCTGCTAGTGGGGTGTCAACAAATAATTCGTTTTATTATAATGGGGTATATTGGCTAGCGGATAAATATAACTGCCTAGTTAAATGCTCTAATGGAAACGTTGACCGAATTGAATTTCAAGGTCCCCCAAAAAATAAATTCTATTCTCTAAATTGTGAAAAAGGAAAATTAGTTGTTACCGGTGGTGGTTTGGATGGACATAGTATGACTTATAATGCTGCTGGTATTTATATGTTTAAAGATGAAGTTTGGACAGGCGCAGATAGATATAATACGGATTTATGGTTGAATAAAAATATTTGGGATTATTTATCTGTTTCCATGAATCCAAACGATGGAAACAATATTGCAATAGGAACTTTTTCTGAAATTCCACTTTCTATTATGAAGGATGGTAAAAATGTTGAATCTATATTTACAATTGATAACTCCCCTTTAGAATCTACTATCTGGAATAACGAATCTATGATATCCGCTTTAAAATATGATGATAATGGAAATCTTTGGGTCGGGAATAGTTTCTGTTCTAAACCTTTAAAAGTATATACAAAAGATAATAAATGGCAAATTATCGAACTTGGTTCTGAAATATTAAATCGACAAATCAAAAAAATTGAAATTGATTACAACGGCAATAAATGGTTAGCTGTTCCTGGTGTTGGATTGGTTGGATTAAATGATAATAAAACAATCGAAACACTAAGCGATGATAAAATTAAAATCCTAAATTCAGGAGAAAGTACAGGTGCATTACCATCCAATGAAATCAATGCTATCGCAGCTGATTTTGACAATGAAATATGGATTGGTACCGATAATGGATTTGCTATTTTGTACAATTCAGCAAGTGTTTTTGATGCTGCAAATGGAAGTTACAATGCACAACGAATTAAACTAAAATTTGAGGGTGAAAATGAATACCTTTTAGGAAAAACAAATATTGTCGATATTGAAGTAGATGGAGGAAATAGGAAATGGTTTGGAACTGCTAACTCAGGAATTTTCTTGCTCTCTGCGGATGGAACTGAAATTATTGAAAATTTTACTACAGATAATTCTCCTTTAATTTCTAACAACATTCTAGACATGGTTTTCGATCGAAAAACGGGAGAATTATTCATAATAACAGACAAAGGTTTGATTTCATATAGAACCGATGCTACCTATGAAAATACAGATTATTTGGATGTAAAAGTATTCCCAAACCCAGCAAAACCAGATTTCGATGGTTTAATAACTATTCAAGGTATTAAATATGATTCAGATATTCATGTTACAGATGTTGCTGGAAATTTAGTGTATAAAACAACTTCAAATGGTGGAACTGCTACGTGGAATGGAAAAACATTGATGGGTGATAAAGTTAAATCCGGTGTCTATTTATTTTGGACAGCACCAAACATAGGAAAGGGCAGAAAAGTAGGTAAAGTTGTGATTATTAATTAAGGGTGAGATTGAGGGTGAGGTTAAGGTTAAGGTTAAGGTTAAGATTGAGGGTGAGATTAGGTGGTTTAGAATGAGATAATTTCTAGTAGATGAAAAGAACAGATAAAGCGATTTTACTGAATAGAATTTCATACAGTGAAAGCAGTTTGATAATAACATTCTACACGTTTGAAAATGGAATACAAAAATTCATTTTCCAAGGAGGGAAGAAAAAAGCACACCAACTTTTCCCTTTGGCAATTTCAGAAATAACGTATTATAAACGCCCGGATAGTGACCTTGGAAAATTAACTTCATCCGAAAGTAAACGAATATTAAATGAACTTCCTTTCAACCCAATAAAATCTACCATAGCCTTTTTTATAGCAGACGTATTACTAAAATGTTTGAAAACCGAAGAATCAGAACCTTTTTTATTCGAATATTTAGAAGATGAAATTATTAAGTTAGATAAAGAAACAGACCTTACCTATTTTCCTATAGTATTTCTACTTTCATTTTCTCAACACTTAGGGATAAACCCAAATAAATATTCAGATACTTGCTTATATTTCAATGTAATGGAAGGTATACTTTCTAATGAAAAACCAATTGGAGATATCTTTTACGAAGGAAATGCTGTACAATTGATCTCAAATCTTATGGATGGAAATCAAGTAATAATTGAAAACACCAAACAAAATCGTGAAGAAGCACTTCAAATATTAATCAATTACTATCAATTGCATATACCTCAATTCAAAAATCTAAAATCTTTGGATGTAATTCGTGAGATTTTATATAGTTGATTAAAGAATCAATCTTTCAATGTGATTATCTCCAAAAGCATAAGGAATATATGCTAAAGATGGAATTTCTTTAGTTAAAATAACCGGTGTTTTCTTTCCTAAAGAAATCGTTCCATGTGTTTCAGATAATCCCATAGCATAAGCCCCATTAATTGTCAGTGCATTAATTGCTTCCTCAGGAGTCATTTTCATTTTCACACAAGCCAAAGAAAATACAAATTGTAAATTTCCACTTGGTGTAGAACCAGGATTAAAATCACTCGCCAAAGCAATCGGTAAACCTGCATCGATCATTCTTCTTGCACTACCAAAAGGAATGCTTAAGAAATGAGAACAACTTGGCAAAAGCGTTGACATTGTTTTAGATCCTTTCAAAGCTTCGATGTCTTCCTCTGTAATTTCTTCTAAATGATCCACGGATAAAGCTCCTAATTCAACAGCCTTTTTTATACCACCTAAAGCTGTAAATTGATTCACATGTACTTTTGGCATCAAATTATATTTTGCTCCAGCTTCCAAAATTTCAGCCATTTCATCTACAGAAAAGTAATTGTTTTCACAAAAAGCATCAATGTAATCCGCTAATTTTTCTTCTCCTATTTTTGGAAGCATCTCATTGATAATTAAATCAATATAACCTCTATGATTTTCTTTATATTCTTTAGGGAAAGCATGCGCGCCTAAAAAAGTTGCCTTAATTTCAATGTCGCAAGTATCTTTCAATCGTTTAATCACACGAAGCATTTTAATTTCAGCTTCAACAGATAAACCATATCCTGATTTAATCTCTAAGGCACCTGTTCCGTATGTTTTTAAAAGTTCAATTCTCTTTTTGGCTTGAAGAAATAATTCATCTTCAGACATTTCTCTTAAACGTCCAGCTGAATTTAAAATCCCACCACCACGGAGTGCTATTTCTTCGTAGGTAAGTCCGTGAATGCGATCTACAAACTCCTCTTCTCTACTTTTAGCAAAAACAGTATGCGTATGCGAATCACAAAATGCAGGTAAAACATATTTCCCTTCTGCGTCAATAATTTCTATATTTCGCCAATCGGTGATTCCTCCCCACTCTTCCATAGAACCATATTCTACAATGATCCCATCCTCCAATGCCAAAAAAGCATTTTCAATAATTGGCAAATTTGCCATCTCTTTTCCGCAGATCATTTCAGGAAAATTTTCTCCTGCCTGAACTAGCCCTTTGATATTTTTGATCAGTATTTTTCCCATAGCAGTACAATTTTAAGAAAAAAATCACAGATTCATTTGTAAATTCAATAAAAACCATACCTTTGCAGTCGCATTACAAAACGTCGGTAATGCATTTAGATAAAATGCCCAGGTGGCGGAATTGGTAGACGCGCTGGATTCAAAATCCAGTTCTTCGGAGTGCGGGTTCGATTCCCGCCCTGGGTACGTAAGGGGACATGTCAGAATTATCTGACACTGTCCCTTTTTTTTTAACTCCGTTTCCCACGTCATTCGTAGAAAACAATTCTACAACTTTATTTAAATCAGGATCAAGTCGAATTGTTGTGGGGAGCGAAAATTTAAGTAAAAAAGGACAGAATACCTCATTAAAAGAATTGATAAAAATTTACAAACTACGGGAGATTACTATTATTACACGATTG
>CALPSU020000197.1 GCA_943326315.2 Chryseobacterium gleum | reverse complement strand
TACAAAATCAAGTACTTTAGAACCACCCGAAGCACCACCACCTCCACCACCCCACATGGAAACAGATACTTTATTAATGCCTGCTCCCACCTTCAGTTGGTTTGACCCAGAAGATCGATACCTAGTTATTGTGGTCGTTGTGTTTGGATTACTTGATAAAATTTCAGGTTGGAGAACTACAGTCTGCGCATGCAAAGAAACATTGCCTATCATCAACAACGTGATAAAAAGCAAAAAGCTTACACTACGTTCTAATTTACTTTGAATTATTAATTTCTTTACAGAAAGAATAATGGTAGTTAAGACGAATAATAATTCAAAGTAGAATTTTCTCATGGGAAATTATTTTTTTTAAGTTACAAAAGTCTACTTTAACCTTCGATAATGGTGACAAAAACAACTCAACTTGTTTGCATTTTTAAAAATGCAAACAAGTTTAAAATTAAATCGCTGTAATTTAATGGTTTATATAAAATAGAAATGTAGAGATTTTACCTATTTATAAAGTTGAAAGTTGTAAACTCAACAAAAATAGAATGAAACTGAACGAAAATCGACTATAAAAATGACTTTAAATAGTTGCTTGGGGTAATTCCAGTCAGATTTTTAAACGCTCTAATAAAAGTACTTTGCGCAGAAAAACCGCATTTTACTGATATTGCTTGTAAAGTAAAATTGTTCATTTCACCTTGATGAATTAATGCCAATGCGTGTTCGATACGAAGGTTGTTTCGCCAATCAGAAAAAGAGATTTTTTTAAGTTCGTTAAAAAAGTAAGTTAAATGATGTGTCGGAATTCCTGATTCATTTGAAACTTGTAACAACTTATAATCTACAGTTAAAAACAATTTTTGCTCCTTAATATTTTCGAGTGCGGTTTCAATAATTTCCTTGTATTCAACTGTGAATAATTGAAGTTCGCTCTTTTCAATTTCTTGTTCTATCTGATTTTGGGATATTATCTCTGAATTTAATTGTATGCCATAAAGTATATGTGGGAAAAATAAGATAATCATATTCATTCCGATATACACAAATGATGCAAAAAGCAAAGCATTTCCGGCACGAGACAGAAAAATAGATTTATCATCGTACAGCCAAACACTTGCCATAGCAACTGTAAAATTGATGGTAATAATCGTTAAAACAGAAGTGAAAATTATCACCCAAGCTTTCATTTTTTTATTTTCTCTAACTTGGATATTGGTTTGAAAATTCGTCTTTTTATATTTCCAAATTAAATACCAAAGACTAGCAGCGTAAAAATAAGTATGTAAAACATTGATTAGTTGATCTACTTCGTGGTAAAAGAATTTGTTTAAACGAAACGAAGAAATATCCCAATTTTCACTGTATAAATTTTGTGCTACTTCCAATTTATATTCCCAGCTTGAAAAGAAATAAGGAAAATATCCAATAAATGAAATAACAAATAATACAAAATGCAAGGAATCTATTTTACTCAATTTATTGTTTCCCTTTAAAAAACTTCGCAGATATAAATAACCAAAAGGACCAATTAAATAAAAAAAAGAGTGTGTAGTAGTGAAAAAAGCGATTTTAGGCAAAGAATTACCGTAAAAAAAGTAAAAATTTTCTAGTACATAAAAAGATGAGAAAAATAAAAATCCAGCTAAATACAAGTTCGCTGAACGATAACCATTGTTATAATAAAGGAGAATTAAAGGTAAGAATAACCCCAACAAACAAGTATATGGTATAATAGTCTCCAAATAATATTTTTTACCCAAAAATATAGTATTTTAAGGGATAAAAGCTTATTATTTTTGGTTATTATATTAGAGATGCAGTAATTTAATCTTTCTTCATAATTTGTTAATACTCTAAAAATATTGGTATTTTAAGCTGTTTGAAGTTTATTATCATTGTTAAATTGAATGCATAGAACATAGCTATTTTGAACGTACCATCGTTTTTCAACGAGGAATTCAATACCTCATTTCTTCTCCTTTCACAACTGCAGGAATACCATCTGTCAACCATTTTGGAGCCGGTGCCCCTTGTAAATAATGATCAAAAAATTGGCGCATTCTGATGCTTAAATCCATCCTGTTTGCATTTTTCATTAAGTTGTGTTTATCACCGTTATAATTTAGCATCCAACAAGGTTTTCCTAATCGTTTCATTCCTGTGAATAATTCTATTCCTTGGTACCACGGAACGGCGCCGTCTTCATCATTTGCCATAATTAACAGCGGCGTTTTAATTTTTGGTAAATTAAAGATAGGGGAGTTTTCAATGTATAATTCAGGTGCTTCCCATAAGGTTTGTCCGATTCTACTTTGTTGTTTTTCGTATTGAAATTGACGATTTAAACCGGACTCCCAACGAATTCCTCCATAAGCTGAAATCATATTTGAAACGGGCGCTCCAGCCATAGCAGCCGCATAGCGATTAGTCATTGTAATTAATTGAGCGGTTTGGTAACCTCCCCAACTTTGACCTTGTAAGCCCATTCGTTTTGAATCTATGTTAGGGTATAATTTTAATACTTTATCCGTTCCACTCATTATGCAGTCATACGCAGATTTTCCTGGGTGACCAATACGGTAACGAATGTCTGGAATAAATATGAAATAACCAGCTGATGCATATTCTGTCGGATTTACAACAGAAGCTGTTGGTTTTGGAGTATAGTGAACGTGTAATTCATCGCTATTTAACTCATAATAATAAACAATCATTGGATAGCTTTTATCTTCATCGTAATTTTCTGGTTTATATAGTAAACCTTGAAGAGGAATTCCATCGTAACTTGTCCAGTCAACCAATTCAACA
The DNA here is from genome assembly GCA_943326315.2 of Chryseobacterium gleum. Classification (GTDB taxonomy): domain Bacteria; phylum Bacteroidota; class Bacteroidia; order Flavobacteriales_D; family Crocinitomicaceae; genus CAIUKX01. The sequence continues at coordinate 2,271 of CALPSU020000197.1, read as the reverse complement.
GTAGCCCAATTATATTCGCTTTGTTGAGGATTCGTGTTTGAGATTTGCCGTTCATTCTTGAAATTTTCATCCATTAAGATGACTTCTGGATATTCTTTTACAGATGTTCTACGCATTATCATTTTTTCGCCATTTTTTGAACGAATTAACCCAACTAGATGATAGTCCATTGCGTACATTTTATTCAATTGATAGTTTCCTTGATTTTGTAATAAATTGTAAAACACATATCCTTTTGATTTTTCTTCAAAACCACGTATTGAAGTGTTGTTATAATCTATATAGATACTATCTCTTTCCCATAAAGATAAAGTTAAACGTGTTTTAGTAGATTTTCCTTCTTCGTTTGTAATAGAAGTTAATTTCCCTTTTGAAATTGAATAATTCCAAAGATCATATTCGGATTGAATCATAATTTCATTTTCACCTTTTAGCCAACCTTCTATTCCAATTGGTTCGGATAATTGAGGCTGCCCATTCATGTCTTTTTCCCATTTTATATCTTTTCTAGAACAAGTAAGACACAATTCTTTTTTTGAAGTAACATCCATTAAATAATGATTACCCTCTTCGCTTTTATAATACGTATAATATTTTCCAGAAGGAGAAAGTTTTCCACTAAAGCCAATTGCTTTTTGTATTAGTTCAGTTTTTCCATTCTCTAAAGAAACGCGATAATAATCTTTCAAATTAGGAGATGTCCAGTTGTAAGTTGTTTGATAAGGCAGCATGTTTTCACCTAAGAAATAATTGTTTTGAGGTTTTTTTGGAAGATTTATTTCGATTGAATCATTCGATAATTGAACAAATCTTCTATCTTCTAAAAAATACACATATAAATCATTTTTCTTTTTATCGTCTTTCAGTTCAAATAATTGTTGGGGCTGTAATCGTTTATCTTCATAATGCCAAAGATCCATTTTCACTTTTTCATTTTCTAGAAGCGTATCTTTCTTATCTTTTTTAACTCTTTCTGAGATCCCAAAATACAATTGTTTATCATTCAATGAAAAAACAGGAGTTCTGTTTTCACTTATTGCTTTTTTTAGTGGAATATTAGTCGTCAAAGTATCTATTAATGTTTGCCATTTTTTCGATTTCAAGTCCAAATAATTTAATTCAAACTGTTTCATTTTATTTGTATCTTGAGTAGACAAAACTGCTAATGCAGATTCGGAATTATTAAATGTAATTCCTTTAAAATCAGTTTTTTTTGATGCCTCAATAGAATAATCACCAGTTTGGGGCTCTAGGATTGCGAGTTGACAATTTACTATCTTTTTTTCTTTTTTGTGTGTGGTAAGAGCAATAAATTTCCCGTTTTTAGAAACACTGAAATCAGTAACATCTTTGTATTCATATTTTTTATTTGTGAACGGATTTAATGCAGTAAATATTTTCCCATCTGATTTATACTCATCCTCTTTTTTCTTATCTGATTTTACTACTGTTTCTTTAGTTTTCTTTTTAAAGAAAAACCAAGTATGGGTTTTTTCTACTTTTTTAGTAGTATCTGATTTTAAAGCTTTTTCAGCTTCTTTATCCTTTTTTTCTTTTTCTTCCTCTTCTTTTGTTTTGTTTTTTTCAAGACAATAACTAATCCAGTCACCAGTTTCAGCTATCGAAAAAGTTTTAACGTTAGGAATCTTAATTAAGGAATCTTTACCAAGAATGTAAATTCCCAATGAATCTTTAGGCCATTTTTCTTTATCTACTTTATTTAATTCACATTTTCTAAGGGTGTCGAAACCGGAACTTATTTGAAAGACTATAAAATTTGAACTGCCAGAAAACTGTTGTTTATATCCTCTAGGAAAAGAGTCTAATTTAGCTGTTTTAGTATTGTAAATAAATAAATAGCCATCCCCACGATGAGGTTTGATAGTATATGAAACATAAGCCCCGTCATTAGAAATAGATTGAGCCTCTAGTTTTTTCCAACTATTATAAACGGAATGATTTATTGCTTTTTTTTGAGAATAGGTAATAAAACTGATAATTATGCTGGCAAAAAGAAGAAATTGTTTCATTTTTAAAAAATTAAAATAAGAAATGTAAATATACCAAAATTCAGTGTTTTGAAATAATTACGCAACTTAATTAAATTCCTATTTTGAATTATAGATTTCTTTATCTTACAACCATTTGTTTCACATAAAGACCTGCTTCGGATTCAATTCTAACTAAGTATATTCCTTTGGAGAAAGTTGTTACATCAATTGATGTTGCATAATTAATTTGATTATTTGAATATATTGTTTGTCCAGTAAT
>CALPSU020000196.1 GCA_943326315.2 Chryseobacterium gleum | reverse complement strand
TAGAAAACTGGTCTCATGGATCAGAATTATCTCGTTTTAAAATAAATGTTCATGTTGCTTATGGCTCAAACTCAGAGCTAGTGGGAAGATTACTAAAACAAGCAGCATTAAGTCATCCAAAAGTTAAAAAGTCACAACCGGTTATTGTACGATTAGCAAATTTTGGAGAAAATGCATTAGAAATGGAATTGCTTTTTTGGGCAGATCAAAGTTGGGATATAAATAACTTTAAATCAGATATTCGATTAGAAATTGATCGATTATTTAGAGAATATGCTATTATTGTACCTTTTCCTCAACGAGAAATAAATATTATTGGAAAGGAATGATCGAAAGAATTCCCTAAGACAAAATCATATCTGAATTCTTCTAATTGCAAATCCATCAGAGCGAGAAGCATATTTGATTATTAATGTTTGATTATTAATGTTTGATTACACTAGATAGTGCGGGGCCATGTTTCTGGGTTAGAAGGTGCGAATCTAATTCCATAAATATAAATGGTTTTATGTTCTTCGTTTACAATGTAATGAATTGAGTATGGAAATTTATGAATTATACGAAGTCGCATTTGTTCGTATTTGATTTGGTACATAGGTAATTTCTTCAACTCATTTACGGTAGACTTTGTAATTTTAATGAATCTTTCGCCCAATTTTCCCTCAATATCTCTATAGTATTTTACAGCATCTCGAAAATCATCTTGGGCTTGTGGAAGAATTACAACTTTAAATTTCTTCATTGAAATCTAAACTTCAAACGTATCAATAAAGTCATCCCAATTTTTAAAATCTTCTGGCTTAGCATTATTAACACGTTCCATCATAAGATTCTTTTCACTTTCAGAAACAATAATATTTTCCTCAATATAAGGTTCAACCTTTACATAATCAAGTGTACCCAATAAACTCATAAGTTTATTAACTTTACTTGAATCTGAAATATTTAAAAGTAATTGTTGCATAAACCTTATATTATATAATAACAAATATACAAAATCTAAAAAGAATATCCAATAGCAAAATATTCAATCATTTTTAAAGCATATTTACATCACTATCAAACACTTAAACCCAACGATTTATTACATTTAATTCCATATTTGAAAATAGATTTCAGAAAAGAAATTATGCTTCGAGAATTCAGCAGGATTGCAAATCCAGCTGAGCGTTTAAAAAATTAAATTCAGATTTTCTTTTTGAAGTTATTAAGAATTACATCTTTTTAAATACATCTGAATTGTATTCTCTAAACCAAAATAAAGTGCGTCAGAAATCAAAGCATGGCCAATTGAAACTTCAGCTAATTGAGGAATTTTAGATCTAAAAAATTGTAAGTTATCTAAACTTAGATCGTGACCTGCATTGATTTCCATTCCTAATTCAGTAGCAAGATTTGCTGCTTTTACATATTCTTCTATCGCTAGTTCAGGATTTAAAACGAAATTTTCTGCATACGGTCCTGTATATAATTCAATTCTATCCACTCCAGTTTTAGCTGCATACTCAATATTTTCTAAATTCGTATCGATAAAAATTGAACTTCTTACCCCAATTTCACGAAATTGATGTACTAAATCAGATAACATGGATTGATGTAATTTTGTATCCCAACCAGCATTTGAAGTTAAAACATGCGGAGGATCTGGAACCAAAGTAGCTTGAGCAGGTTTTAATTCATTTATAATTTGCATGAATCTACTGTCAGGATAACCTTCAATATTAAATTCTGTTTTAACAACTTTTGATAAATCATAAACATCTTGAGTTGTTATGTGTCGCTCATCAGGTCTAGGGTGTACGGTAATTCCATCCGCTCCAAAACGTTCGCAATCTATTGCCACTTGAACAACATTTGGAGTATTTCCTCCTCTTGCATTACGAATAGTTGCAATTTTATTAATATTTACACTTAACTTTGCCATACGAGGTACATTTACGCTTCAAAAGTACATACTTAGCAAGGAATTTACTAATTTGGCAATTACAATGAAAGCAAAAGAACTTATAGCAGAAGAAATTCCAAACTTAACGCACACAGATACAGGTGAAAAGGCATTAAGATGGATGGATGAATTTAAAGTTTCTCACTTACCGGTTTTAAAAAACGGAAATTTTGTAGGGGTAATCTCAGAATCTGATATATTAGATAAATTAAATTTAACAGATACTTTAGATACATTATTTGATCACCTCCCTAGACCATATGTTTTGGAAAGTGCACATATATATGAAGCATTAGCTAAAATATCTGAACATAAATTAAGTATTTTACCTATTCTAGGAGAAGACGAAAAATATTTGGGATGCACAAGTATCCATCATTTAATAACCTTAATAGCAAATACTGGAAGCATTAAAGAAAATGGAGGAATTATTGTTTTAGAAGTAAATGCTATTGATTATTCTATGGCGCAAATAGCGCAAATAGTAGAAAGTAACAATGCTAAAATTTTGAGTTCTTACATTATGTCTCCTTCAGATTCGAATAAACTTGAGGTTACTTTAAAAATAAATCAAATTGAATTAGACCGTATCATTCGAACTTTTGAAAGATATGATTATGTTATCAAAGCAGCTTTCCAAAAAAGCAGTGGAGATGAAGATGTACAGTTCAAATATGAAGCATTAATGAACTATTTGAACTTATAGAAATGAACGTTGCAATCTACGGAAAAAAGATAAATAAGCTAAATGCGAAACATTATGTTCAATTATTGGCAATTCTAAAAGATTTTGGTTGGAATCCAATTTTAGAAAAAGATTTAAAGGATCAATTAATAAAAAAAGTTGGCATTGCTTCAAATTACGATGAATTCTCATCTCGTGAAGAATTTAAAACTGGTATAGATTTAGCTTTTAGTGTTGGTGGTGATGGAACATTTATTAAAACTGTTAGTTATATTAGAAATTCCGAAGTTCCAATATTAGGAATAAACACCGGAAGACTAGGATTCTTAGCCAATATCTCTACAGACCACCTTGAGGAAACAATGGAATTGGTTAGAAAAAGAGACTATGTATTTCAAAAACGTTCATTACTAAAAATAGAAACTGAAAGCGATATTTTTGGAGATGAAAACATTGCTTTAAATGAAGTAACGCTTCACAAAAAAGACAATGCTTCCATGATTACTGTTCATGCTTCGTTAGATAATAACTATTTAAATTCCTATTGGGCTGATGGCTTAATAGTTGGAACTCCTACAGGATCAACAGCATATAATTTAAGTTGTGGAGGACCAATAGTTACTCCAGGTTGCCAGATTCATCTTCTAACTCCAATTGCACCTCACAATTTAAATGTTAGACCAATGGTTGTTCCCGATCATATGCCTATTAAACTAAGCGTTGAGGGTCGAGAACGAACTTATCTTATCAGTTTAGATGGTAATTCTAAAAGTATTTCTCAAGGAGAAGAAGTTGTAGTGAAAAAAGCAGATTTTATGATCAATGTTATAAAATTTCAAGACAACAATTTCTTAGATACGATCCGAAACAAAATGCTTTGGGGATTAGATAAAAGAAATTAATCAAAATCAGTTTTTGAAATAACTAAAAATATTTTTTTTTAGTGAAAGAAAAACGCATATCTTTACAACATCTTAAAAAGGGGGTGCCTTTGAAAGTTATTAAAACGGACAAAAGCTGAGATTATACCCAATAAATAAATTCGAAAGAATGACGTTTATGCACCAGATCAGGGTAATGCCTGCGTTGGGAAATGGTAATGTTTAACTGAAAGTAGCAACTTTCCCTTTTTGTTGCTATATGTTTAACAAATTAAGAGACTTCAAATGGAAATCATTTTAAATGATATTAGAAAGAAAATAGAATCCAATTCTACACTTCTCTCTTTTGCGAACCTAGAAATCGGCTCTGAATTAAACGGTATTGCAATTGCTGTGAATGAAACTGTAATCCCTAAATCAGATTGGACAAATTACCTATTAAAAGAAAACGACAATTTATTAATCATAAAAGCAACCCAAGGAGGATAACTGAATAATTGATAATTGATAATTGATAATTGATAATTGATAATTAACTAAAATACTTATTAAAATATAATATGAAAAAAGAAGAAAAATTACCAACGGAACATACAATAAGCACAACGCCTTTTCCAAATTCGAAGAAAATTTATGTTAAAGGAGAAATTCATGACATTGAAGTGGCAATGCGTGAAATAACTCTTGAAGATACATTTAGAAATGGAAAATCATTTGAAAAAAATGCACCTGTTGCTATTTATGATACTAGCGGATTGTATACGGATGAAAATTATACAATTGACATTCGAAAAGGTTTACCAAAACTAAGAGAACAATGGATATTAGATCGTGGAGATGTTGAACAATTAGAGGATATCTCTTCAGAATATGGAAAAACTAGATTAAACGATTCTTCACTAGATCATTTGCGCTTTCAACATTTGAAAAAGCCAATGAGAGCTAAAAAAGGTCAAAATGTTAGTCAAATGTATTACGCGAAAAAAGGTATTATAACTGCTGAAATGGAGTATATTGCAATTCGTGAAAATCAAATGATTGACAAGATGAGTTCTGTTGGGCATCAACATGAAGGTAATAGTTTTGGGGCTAATATTCCAAAATCTCATATCACTCCCGAATTCGTTAGAAATGAAGTTGCAATGGGACGAGCAATTATTCCAAATAACATCAATCACCCTGAAAGCGAACCAATGATTATTGGTAGAAATTTCTTGGTTAAAATAAATGCTAACATTGGAAATTCGGCTGTAACTTCTAGTATAGAAGAAGAAGTTGAAAAAGCAGTTTGGGCTTGTCGTTGGGGAGCTGATAACATCATGGATTTATCTACAGGAAAAAATATCCATGAAACACGTGAGTGGATTTTAAGAAATTCTCCTGTTCCAATAGGTACTGTACCAATCTATCAAGCGCTTGAAAAAGTAAATGGAAAAGCAGAAGATTTAACTTGGGAAATTTTCAGAGATACCCTAATTGAACAAGCTGAACAAGGAGTAGATTATTTTACAATTCATGCAGGTGTTCTATTGAGATATGTTCCTTTAACAGCTAAACGTGTT
>CALPSU020000195.1 GCA_943326315.2 Chryseobacterium gleum | reverse complement strand
TTCTTCTTCTATCATTTTTTTTAGAAAAAAGAACGTTTTCTCTATTGTAACTCCTTCTCCATTTGGTCTTGGGCCTAATGCTGGAGATGAAATTATATACCCATACGGATCTATTAGAACGTAACTTGGGAACGATTCAATTCGGTAGCTTTTAAATAATTGATCTTCTTCATCCAATGCAAACGATTCCCATTTTATAGAGGCTATCTGTTTTTTTTCTTCTTCTGTATAATTTGACTTTTTCTTATAGATAGTTATAAACTGAATATTGTTTCCATAAGTAGTATGTATAGGAGCTAACAATGGGAATTCAGTTTGATTTTCAACACTTGAAGGGTCAAAGAAATGAAAATAAATATACTTTTTAGAATATGAAAACAAAGAGTTAGAAGTTCCGTCGGATTTTGTCAATATAAAATCTGGTGCTTTTCCACCTGGCACAAGCTCTAACAGTCTATTTTTAACATTTGTAGAAATAATTTTTGTAGCTTCAAACATTGCTTTTTTAGAAACACTATCTAAAATTGTCATAATATTCGTCTGAGGAAAATCGCCAGCATAATAGACATCTGATAACATTTTAACCATCATTATTTCTCTAATACGAAGATTAATTAAAGTATATTCTCCTCCCAATGCTTTCATCACTAAAGTTGGACTACTTTTTAATATCCCTAAATAAACATTGTTATTTGTCTCAAAACTTAATCTAGGAGCTAAATTTTCATAATACTTTAAAATGTATTCCATATACGCATCGTTGTCGTAAGAAACTGGGGAATACTTTATATAAAAATCATGCTTTTCATACCTATTTCTTTCTCCAGATTGTTGAATATCATCTAACGACGCTACTGAGAACTTAACAAAAGTCTTAAAAAATGAACTTGTATCGGTCTTATAAGCCAACTCAATATTCGTTTTTAATTTATCCAATTGCTTTACAAATTCAACTCCATTTGTTTTTTTAGTATAGAAATATTGTCCTAAAAAATCATCGATCCATCTTTCAACACCTAGAATTTTATAATTAATATCGTTACTATCTAATCCATAAAAAGAAAGTTCAACCGTATTTCCGTTTGGTCTGTAAGGGTCATACTTATCTTTTTCGGGAAGATATACATCATAATTAGCATTTGGTTGAATGTATAAATAAGCTTTATTCTTATTTGACTTAACAATAACTTTTTGCGTTTTATTACCGAAAAACTGAACTTTGAAAGTGCTATCCGAAGCAACAACAGCTGATGCAATCAAACCTTCTGAGTAACTTAAATAATCTTGAATTTCATATATTTCAATCTTCTTCCCTACGTATGAAGGAGCAAAGCCATTTATTGTAATGATTTTATCGTTTCCAAAAACACGTGTTGTAATTGAAAAAAATATACAGATGAAAAGAAAAATTGATTTAAACATACTACCTTAATTTTAATTGAAATACAATCTATTAAACGAGTAATTTTGAATTTGTTACAAAAGGTTCGATAGAAGCATTATTACTGTAAATTTCTCTAACTATAGAAGCGTTAATTGCACTGTATTTTTGAGAGGTCAATAAAAAAACAGTTTCCACATCTGAAATTTCCAAATTCATGTGGGCGATTGATTTTTCATATTCAAAATCTTTTGAATCTCTTAACCCTCTAATTATAAAATTAGCTCCTACTTCTTTACAAAATTCCACGGTCAATTTTTGATACGTTTTAACTGTAACATTAGGCATGTTAATAAACAAGGATTCAATGTGTTTAATCCTCTTATCTAATTCAAACATTGAAGTTTTTTTACTGTTTATTCCTATTGAAATTATAACTTCATCAAACAAATTAATTGCCTTTTCTACAACGACTTCATGTCCTTTTGTAAAGGGATCAAACGAACCTGGGAATAAACCTATTTTCTTCATAATTAAAGTATATATAAAACTCTATTTTCTATGATTTAGCTTACAAATTACAATTTCAAATCCAATAAATGTAGTTAATTAGCAATGTTAATTTACAATTTTTAATGGCGATTCTAATTCATTTTTGTACGTAAAAAAACTAAAGTACACATTCCCATAGGGACGCATTGTATCAAACTGAGGTATTTTTTGAAGTGCAGTATGTCTTCCATGTTCAATTATCAAGAGCCCATCTTCATTTAATAAATTTCTTTCGAAAACAATTTGAGCTACTTGATCATGAAATTTAACATCGTAAGGAGGATCTGAAAAAATGATATCAAATTTCTTATCTGTTTTTTTTAGATATAAGATAACATCCATTTTAATAACTTCCATTTTGTCTTCAATTCCAAAAGCAATTGAATTTTGACGAATAAATTTTACGCAATTAAAATCTTTATCTACACACGTCACATGACCAATATCTCTCGATACAAATTCGAAAGAAATATTTCCTGTACCCGCGCATAAATCCAATACAGTCATATCTTCAATGTCGTATTGGTTTTCTAATAGATTGAACAATCCTTCTTTTGCAAAATCTGTCGTTGGACGAGAAGGAAAATTTTTAGGTATTGAAAAACGTCTTGATTTTAAATTTCCTCTTATTATACGCACAGCGTTTGGTAGTTTATTAGTAAGTGTGAATTAATATTTATTTTCAAAGATTTAAGTTCTTTTATTGACTCTAGTTTCTTTTTAATTTCGATTGCATATTCATCATTCGATCCGATTCCTGCACACAAAGTTAAACCTCCTGACATTCCGAAAAAACCTCTCTGTTGCAACGAATAAATAAAATGGTAAATAACATCATCTGCAGAATGAAAGTCGAAATGGGAATAAAATTGTAATCCATTTTCATTTGCCAAAACTAAGTTAAAAGAGCTTTCATGAAGAATGATTATTCCTTTCAATTTATAGGTTGAACCAGCAAATAAACCATGTAAGAGATGACTTCCTTCGTGTTGAATTACAATTCTTGGGAATTTTATTACAAAAAAAGATTTCACCCAAAGCGGAATAGAAAAAACGTTTACAACAGATAGTTCAGGAATTCTATTATAATCGATATGATCATTTGGAATATCAGCACTGTAACATAATTTAAACAAGGCTTCAGGTTTGGTTTCGCTGAAAACATTATTTGGTAAAAGAGTCGAATGAATTGAATACCAAGAAAGCGAATATTCATCGTAATGCCTTTCTCTATAGCCTTTTTCGGTGAAAATTAAGTCTAATTGTTCTTTGTATCGGTAATCAATTTTATCTTTAAAAGTAAATCTATCAACCGATTGAACAATCCCATCCTCTAAACTAGCAAATAGTACAGCATTTTCAGATAATTCAATCGCCAATTGACTTTTCATATTCTTAATAGATATTTATAAACGTAAAGTTAAGAAACTGTTTTAATATAGTTGAGATTATTTTGTTTTGAGCTTCTATAATTAAGCAAATTTAGAAAAAATAACCCCTTATTTTTTTTAATATTTAACACCATTTTAATTGTTTCTCAATCGAAATGAAAGAAAGACCGAACTCCTATTGAAAATAGATCTTTTGTTGGAGGATCAGATTAAAGCGTTAACAGATTCTAAAGCACAACAGTATACTTTTTTTAAATCATTTGCATGAGAAAATTGATACTTTTAGTTGGAAAGTGGATTAAGGTTTAGGTTTAGACTTAGGTTTAGACTTAGGTTTAGGTTTAGGTTGATAATTAGAATGATATATATTGATAAATTATTTAAGGTATTTTATTATCTTAGAGTAAGAAAATACTTTTTATGATAAAAAACATAACCATCGAATCGGTAAATCACAAGGAACAATTACGGGTTTGTTTAAAGTTTGAGAAGGATGATGAAATTCTTCTTTTGTTGCAGAAATCGTTAACCGATTTAAAATGGAGTGCGACTCTTCAGTGTTGGCATATTCCCTATTCTCGAGATGTAAAAACGAAATTATTTCAAGTTTGTCGTGGGAATTATTGGATTGATTGCACAAATTTCAAACCTTTAAAAATCGAAACACCGAAAAATGTATACGTTCAGGCAAAGTATATTCTTCCTGAATTAGCTCCTGAAATTGACGAAAAAATCATTTCGTATAAAAATTATTTATTAGCTAAGCGATACAGTGACAATACCATCGAAGTTTATATTGAAACCTTGAAACGATTTTTGAGATTCCATTCTACAAAGAGTTTATCTGAAATCACAAATGACGACATCATCGATTTTAATATCAATTACATTCTAAAAAATGGATTATCCGAATCATTTCAAAATCAAGTAATTAATTCCGTTAAATTATTTTTCAGAAAAATTCAGAATGTCAATATAAATGTTGATTTAATTGAGCGACCAAGACGAGAAAAAAAGCTGCCGAATGTTTTGAGTAAAGAAGAAGTAAAACGCACCATTAATTCGTTAGTCAATGTAAAGCACAAAACTATGCTATCCCTCATATACTCCTGTGGATTAAGATGCGGTGAAGTATTAATATTAAAGCCAAATCACGTCGATTCGAAAAGAAACATTTTAATCGTTCAACAATCGAAAGGGAAAAAAGATCGAATCGTACCATTAAGTGATAAGACAATTGAAATGCTCAGAAATTATTATAAAGCCTATCGACCTTTAGAGTATTTATTTGAGGGACAAGAACCAGGAACACAATACGATCAACGAAGTTTACAACAAGTCTTAAAAAAAGCTTTTTTCAAAGCTGGAATAACCAAACCAGTAACGCTTCATTGGTTGAGACATTCTTATGCTACCCACCTACTTGAAGCAGGTACAGATTTGAGGTATATTCAAGAAATTTTAGGTCATAGTAGTAGTCGAACAACGGAAATCTACACCCATGTAAGTACTAAAAGTATACAACAAATTAAGAGTCCATTTGATGATTTATAAATAACATAAAAAAGAATTTGTCGAACTTCAAAATAAAAATTAGATTTGGATAATTAAAGTAAATGAATCGCCTATAAATTATGTGACTCATAACAGCGAAGCCGTAAATAACACAAAACAAAAAAACACCTTTTTAGCGCATAACACACCAAAAGCAACTTAAATACGCTACATTTGAAGTAGTATATAGTAGTTATTGGCAAAAAAGTGAATTC
>CALPSU020000194.1 GCA_943326315.2 Chryseobacterium gleum | reverse complement strand
CTAACCACTAATTAATATTGTCTGAAATTATTATAGCTATTTCCTCCATAACTTTTTTCTACATTCTGATTTGGGTCATCGACAGAACCATTGCTTGTGTTTCGCTTGTTTAAGACTAATTGCCACGAAGGATTTTTCAATTCACCAATCATATCGGAATGAAGTAACCTATATGCATTATTAACTAAATCAGGATTATAAAAAATAAAACGTTTATTACTAAACTTCCCTATTTTATAATACTGCCAAATTTCATAAGGATATTCATTTGAAGCGACATCTTTTTGCAATACAGTTGTTGGAGAACCATATTGAAGATATACCCTTCCTCTATCTGTTTCAAAACCTGCCTGAAAATTATTTTTATAAATTTTATCTACATATTGAACCTGTAATTTATACTTCATCCAAGAATCATAGGGTTTGGAAGTTCCTGAAGTAATAATCCAAAAACCTTGTATATGCTTCCTTGCCTTCTCTTTATTTTTAGATTTTAATATATCCAAAATATTTCTAACTTCAGCTGGCCTAGACATCGGAATCAAACTTGCCAAATAAAACATTACACTATCTTCTGAAATCGAAGCTTGAAAAGCTGGATCTATCATTAAAACTTCTGTATTTAAGTCGCTTCCTAAATCATTAATTCTCTCAAATTCATAATTTTTTTTCGCAACTTCTTTCAAGTCTCGATTTAAAACCAGAATGTCTAAAGTATATTTACCAGATGGCAAGCTTGAAATATCAACAGATCTTAAAACTGGAACAACTTCTGAAACTTTATGTCTGGTAAACAAAGTTAAATTCTCAATTTCTTTGCCTGTCATAGCGTCTGCTATCATTTGTTTTATCCCAAATTCACTTTCTCCTAATTGACTTGCATTATAAATTTCAAAATAAACTGGTAATCTAGAGATTTCTGTAGAATAAAATGTGGATAGATTAGGAATCATAGTATATCCTGATTTATAAAAAACAGAAGTACTATCTCCTTTTGTAACTAATTCTGAAACTTGTATGTCTGAGATTGAAATTTGATTTTTTAATTCTTCAATCATAAAAGGTTTGGAAGCCTTAACACTTTCACCCGTACTATTTATATCTTGAAGTTCAATTTCCAACATATAAGAGCCAGGATTTAAAACAAAACGTCTTAAATCATAAAAATCATCTATTATACTATCTTTCATAATGGGAGTTTTTAATCGATAAGCATCCTTTGCAACAATAGAATCATTTAATTTAATATTCATCCTAACTGCAACTTCACCTTGTTGTCCACCATCAACATTTAAATACTTAAATGTATAACCTACGAATTGTAATTGAACTTCAACATAATCTCCAATACCTGGAGCATAATACTGTTTATCATCCAAATAAGCTCTAATTTTTTGTGTTTGACAATATCCTGAGCCATATCCGACAACTATTAGAAGTACTATTATAATAATGTTTTTCATAGGGAAAATTTTACATTGTAAAATTACAAAACGTATTTACTGAAAAAACATTTTGTTTATAAATTGATTAATTTATCACTCTTATAATTTAAACTAGCTGAGAATCAATTAAAAAATAATACAAATCGGCAAATTTATTTTTATTTTGTTTTTTTTAATCAAAACACTTGCAATTAAACAAACTATTACTAATTTTGCAGCGTCAGGAGAGATGGCAGAGCGGTTGAATGCACCGGTCTTGAAAACCGGCGTACCGTGAGGTATCGGGGGTTCGAATCCCTCTCTCTCCACAAGATTAAAGCTCGAAACATTGTTTCGGGCTTTTTTTTTGCAACCACTTAAACAAAAAAAGACCGAATCACTCCGGTCTTTTCAATTTTTTCAATCTAGATTCTTACCATTTAAATAACGGTCGACCAGCTACCAAAGCATTTACTTCCTTACGAACGGCTGCAATCGTTTCTTCATTTGTCACATCTGATAAAACTCTATCAATTAATTCAACAATTTGTGGGATTTCATTTTCATTTACACCCCTTGAAGTAATTGCTGGAGTGCCAATTCTCATTCCTGAAGTTACGAATGGAGATTCAGTATCAAATGGTACCATGTTTTTATTTACGGTAATATCAGCTCTAACTAAAGCGTTTTCAGCATCTTTACCAGTAACACTTTTAGAACGTAAATCAATCAACATGGAGTGATTTTCTGTTCCTCCCGAAATTACTTTATATCCTCTTTTAACAAATTCATCTGCCATAACTGAAGCATTCAATTTAACTTGCTTCATATATGTCTTGTAATTATCAGTTAAAGCTTCACCAAAAGCAACCGCTTTAGCTGCAATAACGTGCTCTAATGGTCCACCTTGCATTCCTGGGAAAACAGCTGAATCCAATAAAGAACCTAAAGATTTTAAATTACCATTATTCCATCTTAATCCAAAAGGATTATCGATATTGTTACGCATCATAATCACCCCACCTCTTGGTCCTCTTAATGTTTTGTGCGTTGTAGTAGTTATAATATGACAGTGGTCAAAAGGGTCAGCCAACAAACCTGCAGCAATCAACCCAGCTGGATGAGAAATATCAGCTAAAACTAAAGCTCCAATTTTATCAGCAACTTTTCGAATACGAGCATAATCCCAATCACGGCTATAAGCTGAGGCACCACAAATTATCAATTTTGGATTTTCACGTAATGCAACTTCTTCTAATTGATCATAATCAACTGTTTCAGTCTCTTTATTTACGCCATAAAAGAATGGTTTATAAACTTTACCAGAAAAATTTACAGGAGAACCGTGAGATAAATGTCCACCATGAGAAAGATCGAAACCTAAAATTTTATCTCCTGGTTGTAAAACTGCTAAAAATACAGCCGCATTAGCTTGTGCACCAGAATGAGGTTGAACATTCGCCCAAGTAGCTCCAAATAATTTACAAAGACGATCGATAGCCAATTGCTCCACTTTATCAACAACTTCGCATCCACCATAATATCTTTTACCAGGCAAACCTTCCGCATATTTGTTTGTCAAAACGCTTCCCATTGCTTCCATTACCTCATCACTTACAAAGTTTTCGGAAGCAATCAACTCAATACCATGTAATTGACGATTATTTTCCTCAGAAATTAAATCAAATATCTCTTGGTCTCTTTTTTCAACGTTGACACTAACTGTATTTTCCATCGTTTATTATTTATGTTTTTGAAACACAAAGATATTAGATATTTAGATATTAGACAATAGATGTTTGACAATAGATAGTATATTCGATTAGCTTCAACCAAAACCTACACAACCTAAGAACTAATACCCAACAACTAACACCTAGTCACTAAACTAAACCCTTTTTATTGAATTCAAAACATGTGTTAATTCACCTGTTTCTGAGTTCAAGATGCCCTCTTGTGAAAATTGATCTATCCTAACACATCCACTAGCATGGATAATTGAATTTAAACCATCCAAAATTCCTACATGAATAATCTTCCCGCTTTTATTATGAAAAAAAGCTAAATCACCAGAAACTCGATCTTCGAAACCTATTGTCATTCCAAGCTCTACTTGCTGAGAAGCATCTCTTGGTAAATTAATGTCAAAAAAACGAAAAACCGTCTGAGTTAATCCAGAACAATCAATACCAAATGGAGATTTCCCTCCCCATAAGTAAGGAGTGTTCAAATATTCAGTTGCTAATTCGTAAATAGATCCTATTTCTTTGTTATCCTCATCTTTCTCAAACTGAAATTTTTCATTTCCAATCATAAAAAGTAAAGATTCAGAATTAGGCACAAAAGAACCTTTTACAATTCTCTGTAATCCCCAAGGAGTTTTGACATTTCGAACAATGGACCTCTCATAAGTTAAACCATCCAACCATCTACCTAATTCTTTGTGAGTCAAAGGTTTAAAATGCTTAACATCTATCCAGCCTGAATAATTATCAGAATAGGTAATGATTTTAGACCAAGAATCTTTGATTTCTAAAATTTCAATTACTTCACCAAATAGTAGTTGCGTGACGATTTCTGATGAATCTTTATTTTCTGCACGTACTGGTGAAATACTTACTCTACAATAACCGTATTTTGATGACATTATTTTTTAGGAAAACTAGGATGACTCATTACATTAATAACTTGCTGCACATGTCGTTCATTGTGATATGCTATGAATAATAAAGCATCACCTAATCTAAAACGGATAATTTTAGAAATTGAAATAGGAACTTTTACCCTACGTAAATCAACTGTTTCAGCTTTTTCGATAATCGTTAAAAAACCTTCTTGACCTTTTTCAAAATCGACTACTTCATTTCCTGTTAATATACTAATATCAAACAAAGGATTATATGCTTTTGGCGATTTAAATTTTCTCTTAACATTTTTAGCATTACCAAGTTTCATAGACTGCCAAGCAGAACGTCCTAAGGGAGAAGGTGTGAAAATAGTTCTTGGTTCTCGAAATCTAGTTTTTGTTATTTTATCGATAAAAGTAAAATGATAAAACTTAGTATATTCATTTAAATGTGCTAATATTTCATTTATACTCCAAGTATTTTCATTTATTTTCCATAGTCTTTGATCTTCATTTAAAAAAACAATCTTCTTACGAACCACCTCTAAATTTTTAGTCGTAATTGCTCTAATATCGTCTATTAGCTGTTTTGTTGTCATGATCAAATAAAAAAATGAAATTAATATCTTCAAATTTAGAATGAATTTCATTAATAACAAGTAGTTTGACACTTTTATTATTTTGATTAAATCATTACTTTAGCTGAAATTTATCACATTTCAAAGAATCTCAAAATATGAACTTACGAAATTGGTCTAAATATCATACATACGGAATAATTTTAGGTGTTGTGACTACAATATTATTTGTGCTTATAATAAAATTAGTATATTATTTTTTCAGCACCCCACAATATTGGTTTTTAAACGATACAAAAAGTAAACTAATATCACTAGCAAGTATCGCAAATTTAGGGTGGTTTCATTGGTTTATAAAAAAGAAGAAAATTGATTTAGCAATGGGAATAATTCTCGCAACTTTTATTAATTTATTTATTATACTCTATCTTAAAGCAATAGTATAAATGATAAAATCGAAAAAATTATACATTATTGCTGG
>CALPSU020000193.1 GCA_943326315.2 Chryseobacterium gleum | reverse complement strand
TGGTGACCTTCAACATCTTCATAAGCTAATTCCAATGCTTTTGCAATACCAACAATTCCATAAATATTTTCCGTTCCACCACGAAGTCCTCTTTCTTGCGCTCCACCGTGAATTAAAGCTTCCGCTTTTACTTTTTTATTGATGTATAAAAATCCAATTCCTTTTGGGCCGTGAAATTTATGTCCTGCCCCTGTAATGAAATCAATGTCTAATTCTTGTAAATCAAATGAATAATGCCCCATTGTTTGTACAGTGTCAGAATGGAAAAAAGCATCGTATTTACGAGATAATTGACTTACCTTTTGAAGCGGTAATAACGTTGAAATTTCATTGTTAGCATGCATTAATGAAACCAACGTTTTGTCTTCTGTTTGAAGTAATCGTTCTAAATCAGTTAAATCTATATTTCCTTTTGAATCTAATTTTACATAACTTACTCTCGCTAATCCTTCTTTTTCAATAGCTTCAGCTGTATGACCAATCGCATGATGTTCAATTACAGAAGTTATAATATGTTTAACTCCCATTTGATTAACAGATGAATAAAGTGCCATATTATCTGCTTCAGTACCACCAGAAGTAAATATAATTTCAGAAGGTTGGCAGTTTAATAATTTTGCAATTTTTCTACGTGAAGTTTCGATAGATGCTTTTGCTTGTCTGCCATAAAAGTGAGAAGAAGACGGATTTCCAAATTCATTTGTAAGAATAGGAATCATCACTTCAATAACTTCAGGTGCAATTCGTGTTGTTGCAGCATTGTCTAAATAAACTCGCATAGCTAATATTTTTCCTCAAAGGTAAAAAAAAGAAGTAAGAATCGGATTGATTTTTCATTTTCCCCCTCCGAAGAGGGAAGATAGATTATCGTTCTTTTTTGGAAGTATCCTTAAAAATCGAAGTTACGCTTTAAGTTTCCCTCTTTGGAGAGGGATTAAGGGAGAGGATTTGTTTTCTATATTTATTTATATGTTCTCTTCCTTAGGTTTTTAAAAATTATAACTTCCTCTGATCACTCCTCCTCCGAAGAGGGAAGAACTTGAACCTCAGTCTCAATCTAAACCTCAGTCTTAACCTAAATAAAAAGCTTTTTATCCAAGTTCAACCATTCTAATGTGGAATTAGTGAAAATATCTTCAATCACAGAAGGACTTAAATCACTTTCCTCAATAAATTTTCCAATTTCTAAATCACCTAAAGGAAAAGGATAGTCAGAACCTAAACAGATTCGTTTACTTCCTTGCATTTTTAGAATATATTTTAAAAGATCAATATCATGTGTAATACAGTCAATCCAAAATTTCCCTAAATATTCTCTTGGATTTACAGGATTATCTAAAGCTACTAAATCAGGTCTACAATTAAATCCATGTTCAATTCTTCCAAGTGTAGGTAGAAAAGAACCTCCAGCATGAGAAAAACAAACTCTTAAATTTGGTAATTTTTCAAGTACACCAGCAAAAATCATTGAACAGGCAGCTCTTGAAGTTTCAGCAGGCATTCCGACCAACCAAGGTAACCAGTATTTTTTCATACTTTCCTGCCCCATCATTTGCCAAGGATGGATCATAACAGCCATTCCTAAACGTTCACATGCTTCAAAAATTGGAAAAAATTTAGGATCTCCTAGATTTTCATCGTTGATGTTTGATCCAATTTGAATTCCTACAAATCCTATTTTTTTGGCGCGTTCTAATTCTAAAATAGCAGCTTCTGGATCTTGCATTGGAATTGTTGCTAGACCAATATATTGTTTTGGATAGCGAACTACTAAATCTGCAATGTGATCATTTAAAAACTGAGACATTTCGACACAATCTTTAGTCTTTGCATCATAAGCAAACATTACTGGAATTGTACAAACTACTTGAACTTGCGTGTTAAATTTTTCATAGTCTTTAATTCGAATATTTTCATCCCAACAATTTTCTTCAATTCTTCGAAAAAACTGACCTCCCTGCATCATGTCAGCAGTTTTATTTTCATTATGATTTAGAAAAATAAAATCACCATAACCAAATTTTTTTGTCCAATCCGGCAAATGTTTTGGAATAATGTGAGAGTGCATGTCAATTTTCAACATTCTTTAAATTTTATTGTGTATTCAAATTTACATTTTTTTTAACTCAAATAAGTGTAATGTTCGTTTTTAGAACAAATTTGAGTTTGTATGTAAATTTTTGAACGAATTATCTACCAATTTTCTGTGATTATTATCATTTTTTTATTTTTTTAGCTTATGATATTTATCATTTTATTCTGAGCGATTTGATTGTTATTTTGAAAAAACATTTGTTAAAAGTTAAATTATTATCAATGGATATAAAAGCGATTACTCAGGAAGAATTACTTTTTGAATTTGAAAAAAAAATTAATTCAGAACAAAAAATTGAGCCTTTGGATTGGATGCCTGAGGAGTATAGAAGTCATTTAATTCGTCAAATATCTCAACATGCACATTCGGAAGTAATCGGAATGCAACCGGAAGGAAATTGGATTACGAGAGCACCTTCTTTACGAAGTAAAAAAATATTATTAGCTAAAATTCAAGATGAAGGTGGCCATGGTTTGTATTTATACAGTGCAGCAGAAACTTTAGGTATATCTAGAGAACAATTAATAAAATGGCTTCATGAAGGGAAGGCAAAATATGCTTCCGTTTTTAATTATCCTGCTTTAAACTGGGCAGATATGGGAGCAATTGGTTGGTTAGTCGATGGAGCTGCGATTACAAATCAAGTTTCTTTGCAACGTACATCTTATGGACCTTATTCTCGTGCAATGGTTCGTATTTGTAAGGAGGAATCTTTTCACCAGCGACAGGGGTATGAAATCATGTGGAAGATGATGCAGGGTACAAAAGATCAACAACAAATGGCTCAAGATGCATTGAATCGTTGGTGGTGGCCAGCTTTAATGATGTTTGGACCAAACGATGGAGATTCGCCACGTACTAGTAATGCTATGAAATGGAAAATTAAACGTGAAACGAATGATAATTTACGTGAGAAATTTATTAGTAAAACTATTCCTCAAGCTGAACTGATCGGATTAAAAGTTCCAGATGCTAATTTAGAATTATTGGAGGATGGTTCATACAAACATAGTGATATCAATTGGGAAGAATTTTGGAAAGTTGTAAATGGAGATGGACCATGCAACGAGCAAAGATTAAATCACCATATTAAATACCATAACGAAGGGGAATGGGTAAGGGAGGCAGCATATAAAAATGGATTATTATGAAAAAAGAAATAATAGTACAAACACTTTTATCAAATCAAAATCAAGTTATATTAGATTTGAAAGAAAGAGTTTTAGAAACGAAAACAGCAGGTGATATTGATGAAGACGACACCTTAGGTCCGGAAGATTTTTCACATCAAAATCAATATAATGAAATGAATAAATTAATTAAAAATCAATTAGTTAAAGCTGAAAATGACCTTAATAAATTACTTTCTATAGATTTTAATTCGAAGGAACAAATTGAAATAGGATCGATTGTTACAACGGATAAATTTTCATTTATTATTGGAGTTGCAACTTTTCCATTTAATATCGATGGAAGACAATATGTTGGAATTTCGGTAGAAGCTCCAATTTATTCAATGATGTTAAATAAAACGGAAGGGGAAATCTTCTCTTATGCAAATAATGAATACAAAATAGTTTCAATCAATTAATCGAATATAATTATGGAAAGTAAAGATAATCAAGGAGAATTATGGGAAGTTTTCATTCAAGGTAAAGCCGGACAACCCTATAAACATGCTGGATCTGTTCACGCTTATGATAGAGAAATGGCGATTGATAATGCTAGAGATATTTATACTAGAAGAGGAGAAGGTACAGGACTTTGGGTAGTTAAAAGCAAAGAAATTGTAGCTGTAACTCCTAATCAAGAAGGGTATTTTTTCGATCCTGCAAATGACAAAGTATATCGTCATCCTACTTTTTATGAAATGCCAGAAGGTGTAAAACACATGTAATTAATTCTTATGGAAACGAAATTAAAATATTATTTACAAATCGCAGATAATGCCTTGATTTTAAGTCATCGTTTAGGTGAAAATTGTAGTAAAGGACCTTTTCTTGAAGAAGATTTAGCAACTACAAATGTTGCTCTAGATTTGATTGGTTGTGCTGAAGCTATTTATGAGGAAACTGCAAGACAAGAGGGAAAGGGTAAAATAGGAGATGATTTTGCTTACAGAAGAAAAGAAAATGAATTTTTGAATGTCATTATAGTGGAACAACCAAATGAAGATTTCGCTCATTTAATGGTAAGGCAATTTTTTATGGATTCGTTTCATTTTTATTTCTTTACAGATTTAATGAATTCTCAAGATGACTTTTTAAAAGGATTAGCACATAAAACTATCAAGGAAGTAACCTACCATTTAAAAAGAAGTTCAGAATGGATTATTCGTTTAGGTAAAGGAACTCTTGAATCAAAACAAAGAACTCAGGTTGCAATTAATAAATTCTGGAAATATACACACGAATTCTTTACTGAAAACGAAGTTGATAAGGCAATACTTGCAAATGGAATGGGAGTTGATTTAACTAAAATTAAAAAAGAATTTCGATTGAAAGTCGATGAAATTTTCTATTTAGCCCATTTATCAATTCCAACAAATGATTTTTCTATCAAAGGTGGGAAAGAAGGGGTTCACTCTGAAAATTTAGGATTTATATTAGCAGAAATGCAATTTTTACCAAGTACGTATCCAGATGCTATTTGGTAATTAGAATGGGGCTTAAACGCAGAGTTTAAAAGGAGTTTTTCACGGAGTATCACGGAGTTTTTTATTCTGTGGTACTTTTTTGTTTTATTGAGTATTTGAGTCTTTTGTAGGATTTGACAGCAGAGTTTTAATATAGTTTTTCAAATTCTCAAGAAAAAAAACTCTGAGTGACTCAGTGAAAATACTCTGCGCACTCTGTGGTTAAGTATAAACAAGATTATTTTTTCAACTATAAACCTTATCTTTAGCCTCAAATAACACATTAAAATGGCTCAAAAACCCTCCATTCCAAAAGGAACTAGAGATTTTCTTCCCTTAGAAGTAGCGAGAAGAACATACATTTTCGATACAATTCGAAATATTTTCAAAAAGTACGGATTTTC
>CALPSU020000192.1 GCA_943326315.2 Chryseobacterium gleum | reverse complement strand
GTTTGTAGGTTCTAGTAAAAATGTTTTAACTCCAATATTAACATCTTCCGCAAATTCAACTCGAACAGGAATGGCTCCGATGGTTAATCTTGGCTTAGCTCTTAATTATGGAAAAAATCCAGAATTAGTTCCAAATCCAACAGATAAGAAAAATCAAATTTGTTTAGCAGGTTTAGCTGAAGGCTTCTTTGAATCTCATTATAAGAATAGAATTGTTGATGAATTTGCTAAAAACCCACTTTCTAAATACAAAGAAAAAAGCAATAAAGAAGGAAGAGTACTCTTAGTAGGAAATGGTCGTTTTTTAGAAAACAAATACGATTCAATGCCGAACAGAGATGGTAAAACTATGATGTATCGTCCTACGCAATTAAATGATCTACGTTTCGATCCTAAACTTGCTGAATTAGGAATGCAACATTCTTTCGGGAATCAAGAATTCATTCAAAATCTAGTTGATTACATGTTAGGAGAAAGTTCTGTAATTGATATTAGAAGTCGTCAAATTGATGTTCATGGTATTAATAATGAAAAAATTAAAGCAGATGCTGGATTCTACAAAATAATAAATCTTTTAATTCCGTGTGGAATTATTCTAATCTTAGCATTTGTCATGTATTCGATTCGAAAAAGAAAATATTCAAAATAATTTAAATAAATTTTCCCTCTATATTTTATGAAAAAAAACATTATTCTCCTCATTTCACTTTTATCAATATTCTTACTAGGTTGGTTTACTTTTAAATTAATAAATAAAAGTGATGTGTCGGATTCAGAATTAATTGCGTTTAATATAGAAGACATTGAAGCAGTTGATAAAATAAAAATTTCTGATTCATTTGGCTATGAAATGGAGATTCTAAAAAAAGGATCTGAATGGACAGATAAAAAAGGCGGATGTATTCAACAAGAAGGCGTTAAATTTATTTTAGATGCTTTTAAAGATATAGAGTTCAAAGGTTATTTACCTGAAAACTCAAGAGCTCAACACATTAAAATGATGTCTGCTCAACATACTAAAGTTGAGATTTTTCAACATGGTGAATGGGTAAAAACTTGGTATATAGGCGCTGCAGCACAAGATCATTATGGACAAATAATGCTCTTAGACTCGGAAGAATACGGAAAGAGTGATCTTCCAGTAATAATGAGAATTAAAGATTTAAATGGAATAATTGAACCAAGATTTTTTGCAGATGAAAGAAAATGGATGTGCACAAAAATTTTCTCACTTCCAATAAGTCAAATTTCAAATGTAGATGTAAAATATATTAAAGAACCAATAAGAAGTTTTAGCGTTCATAAAAATGGCGCCATTTTAGATGTATTTCAACAAAACAAAAAATTAAAACAAGTAGATACATCGATGATATTTTCTTATTTAAATAACTTCAACAAAATTCATTTTGAAGGACCAAATTATGATTTAAATAAAAAACAAATTGACAGTTTGAAAAAATCAAGTCCATTTGCAGTATTAACATTAACTGAAACAAATAAGAACAAAACCAAATTAAGAATGTTCAAGATTAAATCTGAAAGTCCACAACAAAATGAATTTGGAGTTATGGAAAATTCAAATATGGATAAACTTTGGTGCGAAATACCTAACGGACAAATCGTTAAATGTCAATATTTTGTATTTAATCCAATCTTACTTGGTCATATTTACTTTCCTCTTAATCTTGAAGGGATAAAAAGAGAAGAAGGTAGATAAATTTAAATTCTACTTAAGACATATTTAATAAGTTCACCCATTTCATTTTCACAACCTTTTGAAAACTCATTTTTTGGACGATTTGCAACGCCTAAACATATCGTAACACACTTATGTCCCATAGCTTTACCAAGTGCAAAAAGAGCTGAACTTTCCATTTCAAAATTAGTAACTACTTGATTGTTAAAAGAAAATGATGATAGCCTATTATTCATATCTTCTGTACTCAAGCCTAACCTTAAAGATCTTCCTTGAGGCCCATAAAAGCCACTACTTGTTACTGTGATTCCTTTAAAAACAGTTTCAGAATTAAATTTTTCAACCAATTCTTCAGAAGCCTTTGATAAATAAGGTTGAATTTTTATTGGTAAATTAAGATGTTTACTAATTTGATTTTCTAAAATAATTTCTTCTTCGGAAAAATATATAGGATAAAAATGAGCAACATTATCTAAGCCATAAGCGTGAGTCGATAAAATATATGAATGTAGTGGAATTTCTTTTTGCAAAATACCGCAAGTTCCTATTCTAATTATATTCAATGAAATTTTATTCTTTTTTTCTATTCTAATATCTAAATCAATATTAAATAAAGCATCTAACTCATTCAAAACTATATCAATATTATCCGTTCCAATACCAGTAGAAACAATGGAAATTCTCTTATCATTAAATAATCCTGTCGAAATACAAAATTCTCGATGTTGAGAAGTAAATTCAATAGAATCTAAAAATTCAGATATAAACCTGACTCTATCTTGATCACCTACTACAATTATATTTTCTGAAATGTTTTCGGGAGAAATAGCTAAATGATAAACTTGTCCTTTATCATTCAATACTAATTCTGAGGGAGGAAAATGCATTTTGTAATAGTTTTAAAATTCAATATCTAAATTAAAAATAGATTTGAAAGAATGAAGATTTGGATTCTTTTTTGCCATGGAAGCAAATCTATCTTTACCTGTCATAAATTTAACTTGAGAGTCCTTATCATCAGATAAACTAAAATCTAATGTTATGTTATAATTTTTCAATTCTTGTCTTAAAAAACCAATCAAATCATTTAAATGAGGCGTTATATAATCAATTTGAACCTGATTGTCAACATCCATAGTAAAATGAACCTCCTCTTTAATTTTAGGCTCTCTTTTTATCATTGCATTATAAAATGTTTCCATTCCTTTTGCTTTAACTTCATGAGCATAGCGTCTCCAAACCATTTTAACTTGATCAAAATTAAACTGATCAAAAACTAAATTTTTAGCTAATAAAGTCGAATTATTAGCTAACTCATTTGAAGGTAAGAGTATTTTTTTTATTGATAAATTAGAAGTATTTAATTGACCAGTTGGAACAGTTAATACTTTAGCATCTACTTTATCATAATTAGAAGTAATACTAGGTGTACTATTTGCTGTGTTTTTTTTTACAACAACCTCATTATTTAATTGTTGTAAGAATGGAATTATTAAAACAGGGTCAGTTAATTTTTTTTTTTTTCGAACTCATTTTGAATTGAGCACAACTGCATTAAAGCCATTTCAACTAATAATCGATGATTCTTAGCTGATTTGTATTCTACATCTGTTTTACTTAAAACACCTAATGCTCGAAGCAATTGATTTCCGTCGATTAATTTTGATTGATCTATATAACGCTGTTCTACAGATTCACCAACTTCTAATAATTTTGCCGTTCTAACATCCTTACAAACCAATAAATTTCTATAATGATCCGAAAGTCCTACAACAAAATTATGAGGATCAAAACCTTTTTCAATTATATCATTTAGCAATAACAATGAATTAGGAATATCCTCTTTTTGAGCGCTATCAACAATTCTAAAATAATAATCATAATCTAAAATATTAAGATTGTCAATTACACTTTGATAAGTAAGATTATTTCCAGCAAAAGTAACTATTTGATCAAAAATTGAAAGTGCATCTCTCAAAGCTCCATCAGCTTTTTGAGCAATTAAGTGTAAAGCTTCAGTATCCGCAGAAATTTGTTCTTTAACAGAAATTGAAGCTAAATGATCTGCAATATCAATTACTTTGATTCTACTAAAATCAAATATTTGACAACGAGATAAGATAGTAGGAATTATTTTATGTTTTTCTGTGGTTGCTAAAATAAAAATTGCGTGTTTTGGTGGCTCTTCCAATGTTTTCAAAAAAGCATTAAATGCAGAATTAGAAAGCATATGAACCTCGTCAATTATATATACTTTATGAGTTCCTAATTGAGGTGCAATACGAACTTGATCTATTAAACTGCGAATATCTTCCACAGAATTATTTGAAGCCCCATCTAATTCATAAACATTTAAAGAAGCTCCTGAATTAAATGATTCACAAGATTCACATTTATCACAAGCTTCAACACTTTCTGTTATATTAAAACAATTGATAGTTTTTGCAAGTATTCTTGCAGTAGTCGTCTTTCCAACACCTCTTGATCCACAAAATAAAAAAGCTTGAGCTAAATGATTGTTTTTTATTGCATTTTTTAAAGTAGATGTAATAGACTTTTGACCTACGACAGTATCGAAAGTTTGAGGTCTATACTTACGTGCTGATACAACAAAATCACTCATATTGCAAAGTTAATCTTTTTTTTGAGTTAAAAATAAAGTGTTAATAAAAATCAAAAAATGTTACGATAAAACTAAATTAACATCTGATAAACAGATACTTAAAATATATAATTATAACATTTATGAATGTGTAGAAATAGATTTAAAATATAAATTGATTCAATATATTTTTGAAAAATTGTATCTACATTTGTTACTAATAAAAAGGAAAGTAAAAAAAATATACCTTATGAATTTTATAGTATCAAGTACTACACTTTTACGCCATTTACAGAGTATTTCTGGAGTTTTAGCAACTAGTAACACACTACCAATTTTAGATAATTTTTTGTTTGAAATTAACGATGGTAATCTTCTTGTTTCTGCTTCAGATTTAGAGACAACGATGAGAACAAGCTTAGAAGTTGAAGCAAAAGAATCTGGTAAAATTGCAATCCCTGCAAAATTACTTTTGGAGGTATTAAAAAACTTACCAGATCAACCTTGTACTTTCATTGTAGACATGAATAACTTCGGTATCGAAATTGCTTATGATAATGGTAAATCAAAAATGGTTGGCTATAATGGGGATGACTATCCAAAAACTCCAAATTTTGATAAAAAAAATACACTTAAAATAGCAGGAGAAATAATATCTAAAGCAATTAACAAAACTATTTTCGCTACAGGAAATGATGATTTGAGACCTGTAATGAGTGGTGTATTTTGTCAATTCACACCTGAAGACATTACTTTTGTTGCAACAGATGCTCACAAATTAGTTCGTTATCGCCGAACGGATTCCCAAGCAACTGGAAGTTCATCTTTTATTCTTCCTAAAAAACCATTGAATTTATTAAAATCAAATCTTAG
>CALPSU020000191.1 GCA_943326315.2 Chryseobacterium gleum | reverse complement strand
TAATAGTTATCCGTGAAATCAGAACCTAATCGTACAAATAGATTTAAGTCTCCATTGTTATAAGGGTAAAGTGCATTATCTTCTTCAGCATGAACAAACATTTTTAACTTCTTATATGTTCTAACATCAAATTGAACATTTTTATATGTAGCACGCGCATCGCCATCTTTTAAATTGCAGACATCTACAACTAAAGACTGCTCATTTAATTGACGTTGAACAGCTTGAGATGGGTCTGATTCTCTAACTATACCTGGTGGTATTTCATATTTAATTGGTTGCCTTTGGTCATTTTCTTCCACATTAACAGTTCCAATATTAAATGAAGTTGAATTTGGTTCAGGAGTAATTCCGTCTCCTGGTTGCGATAAATCATCTACATATTTTCTCCATTCCCCTCGTATTAATTCCAATTTAGCAAAACGAACAACAACTTCTTCGTCAAAGTTTTTCATGAACATTCTCATGAAACGTATGGATCTAAAATCATTTATACCATTTACTTTTTTCTGATATTCTTTAATCGGGACTTTAAATTGATACCAATTTTCAATTTTTTCACCAGTCCCTGTTCCAACCGTAATTTGCTGAACACTCGTTATAAAGTTTTTACCTACAGCTAAATCATTCTTGCGTAAACTGACTTTATATTGAAAATAACTTTCCGATTCAGCTAAGTTATTATCTTGATTAATATCCTCAATATCAGGAGAAGTTCCTGAGGCTGTTGGGTATCCTCCTCCTATTGGATTCATTGCACTAGACATGGATGGAGTTGGTGAATTTCCTTCCATTCCATTGAAATTTTTATATCGTTGTAAGATATTTTCTTTTTGTGTATCGTATAAATCATTTCTATAATATGTAAAATCATCGTTAGATGGATCTGAAATCATTTTTGACTTCACGTCGGGAGTAAATGATTGATTATTAACCCAGTTTACATAATTTGAATAAGCGCTTGGCTCATCCGAATCTTTCCATCCATCCAAACCAACATCTTGATTTGCCCGAGCCGCATCATCGTTGTCAAAAGCATTTACGACCTGCTGCTGTGAAGAAACCCTAGCCCAAATTGTAGTATCTAAATCATTATTGATGCTAACGCCTGTAGGTGGTAATCCATTTTCAAAACTTTTATGAGAATCTGGTAAGATATCTTCAGAAACATTTCCTAAATTAAAATATAAATCTCCTCCTGAATGCTGTGTCGTAGGATTAACTTTTTCTGCATCCTCATTAAAAGGATCTAACATCCAAAATTGGATGTACTGAATATTATTTTGTTCAAAATCATTTGTGGTTAAGGAACGCATAATTCCACCCCATCTGTTTTGTGGATTTATCCAAGTACCATCTGGATTAACTGTATTTGTAGTATCGTAATTATACATCCCTCTTTCTAGCGGGTAATATGCTAAATCCAACGTTATTAAAGGAGAAGGGGTTCCATAAGCTAATTGTGTATTTGGAAATAAATCTTTCGTTTGAATAAGTCGCATCCTACTATCCGATAACATTTCTGGATTATCTTTTATATGTTTAGGAGTCAGCTCATTACCACTATAAAACAATTGATCAATTTGATACCAAGCTATTTTAGATCGTTTAAAATTGTTTACTAATTCTTTAGAAGAAGCTTCTGGAAATAAATCATTTTGACCTTGAGGAATAGACGCTAATTTCCAGGATGCCTGAGATTTTAAATCGATTGTACTTTGAGCACCCTCAAAATCATCTATATACGAAATACCCGATTTACTAATCGCAGTTGGTGCACCAGGAATAATGTGAGCAAATTCACCGGTAAAAGAAAAGGTTGATTTTTCAGTTGTTGATATTACAGGTAACATATCAACTAGCTTAGTAATGAATGGTACATTTGTTTTATAAGCAACATCTAGACCTAAAATGTTATTTTTAAAAGGCTCACTTCCAATATCAACTTTCTGCGTAACTGGACGTTCCATCATTCTCATCCAAGTTGCACCAACATTTAAATTTTGAGAAAAACGATAGTTATACCTTGCGCCAATCAAGGATTTTGATTGGAATCCAAAAACGGAATTACTTTCAACCGAAACTTTAATTGGAGTATTTGATTCTAAAATTCCATTATTTAATATTTTAACCCTTCCTAAATTATAATCAACAGTATAATCTTGTCCTTCAATTAACTTTATTCCACCAGCTGTAACACTTACAGCACCCTCAGGAACATTTAAAGCATTTAAAGGAATATCTGAAGTTACGGTAGATTGATATTCTCCTTTAAAACTGAATCTGTTTTTACTTGGAATCTGCTGAGCAGCAGTTTTTGTTGAATCGTATAATTCTGTATAAGAAACTTGATTTACGATTACATCAGCAAGACCAGCGGCCTGTAATTTTGATTTCAAGGTAGCGCCAAAAGGTTCAATAGTAGAGAAATAAACGCGACCATTTTTCGTATTAATAGTACCTCCGTTGTCTGCTTTGTTACCATTAAAATTCATTGGAGCAAAATCAAAAACCCCATCTGAGAAAGGTTGGTTATTTTGATTTATTTTATCCATATCCAATAATTCAACTAGTAATTTATCATCTACACCAGGATATGGAAAAAATGGAACTGCTAGTGAAGTTGCAGGATTGTTATATAAAAAATTCATTCTAAATCCTTGCTGACCAACTTGATAAGCTCCAATTGAATAAACATTTTTCATCATTAAATCCCACATTTTATTCTTAGGATTTGTAATTGTTGGTTTAATTAATTTCACAATTAATGCAGATTTTCCTGCAACTCCATCCGTAGATAATTCCCCCACTTTATAGGTTTGTCCTTTGTACGTGTATTCATATGAAACCGCTAAAACCTCATCGTTATTAAGTGGTAAATTCAACGATATAAAACCAAGAAGTGAATTGTACGAAAATTCAGCATCTGTAAGTTTTCTAGCATTTTGTACCTTCTCATAATGTGTGGCTTGAACAAATGGACCTGGTGAATTATTTCCTTGTGCACTAAGCGTATTTACTGCATTTGAAAAACCTCTAATTTCTGGATTTGCCACTTCGTCCGCAGCCCACTTATATAAACCATTTGCATTATTATCGGGTAAATCTAAAGCTGTATTATTTCCCGGATTTCCCTGACAATTTGATTGTTTTGCTTCCCCTAAATCACTAAATGCAATAATGTTTCTTGTATTATCTGTATTGTTTGTTTTATTGGTTAACCAAACCTCCATTCTAGTGATACTAACACCTGAGTTTACGATTGGTAAAGTTTTCATTGCTTGATCATATTGATCTCTGTGATATAGATTGACAAAATAATGTTTATTCGCTTCGTAACTATCTGCACCAAATTCAAACGTTTGAACTTGTGCTTTTCCTGCAACATTTATTTCTTGTCGTTTTCCTTTTGAAGAAGCGGCTATTAAATCAACTGTTGCCCTTCCAAATTTTAATTTAGTCTGAATTCCAAACAATGTTTGAGATCCTTGTATAAGTGAAGTTGGAAGAGGCATAGAAACATTTCCTAATGCGATTTTTTGCATTATTTGATCTTCATTTCCTGTATATTCTAACTTCGAAATATTGTCAAAATCAAATGCCGCTTGGGTATTATAACTAGTTCCAATCTTAAATTTTGTTCCAATTTGACCAACTAAATTTAATTGAATTTGAGGTTGAAAATCAAAACGAGTAATATGTCTTTGTTTTACTGGTAAAATAGGATTATCATATCGGGAAGAATTTACTCCGAATGAGAGTTCAACCGATCCAGCTGGACGAATAGTTATTTGATCTGAACCAAAGAAATTTTCAAATAATTTACTTCCAACTTTAATAGGAAATTCAAAAGGTCGACTTTTAGCAGTTTGATCTTTAATTTTAGATTTCCAATTGTTACTAACAGACTTTTTTCGTTCGTATTCAATATATTCATCCAATGTCATCATAGAAGGATTTCTATAATTCATTTCAGATGAACCTATTACTTCTTTAAACACATATGTTTTTGTAACAGGATCATATACAACTGTTTGTTTAACAGATGAAGGATCACCTAGATCAAAACTTTGTGGCTTTGTTTGCGTTGGATCAAGAGAATTTTTTACAGGAAATTTTAAGGTGTCCTGAGATGAAGCACACCAAGTAAAACTTAATGATATTAAGAGTAGTATTACTTTAAATAATTTATATTTCCCTTTATTCTTATTCAAGCTTACAATATTTTCAATGCTTGTTTAATTAATTGCTCCACTGTTTCCTCACCTGTTGATATTCTATCTAGTGCTTTTTCAACTAGTTTTTTATCAAATCCTAATGAAGCTAAAGCATTTAACGCATCAAATCGATTTGTATTGTTTTGACTAAAGACATTTTCTGTTGAAAATGAAATTTTCAACATTTTATCTTTTAAATCAATAATTACTCGCTGAGCGGTTTTTATTCCTATTCCCTTTACACTTTGAATAGTTCTAACATCTTCGGATTGAATTGCATGTGCAATTTCTTCTGGAGTAAGGGAAGACAACATAATCATAGCTGTATTTGGTCCAATTCCCGAAACTGAAATTAAATGATTAAAAATTTCTCTTTCTTCTTTCGTTGCGAAGCCAAATAATAATTGAGCATCTTCACGCACAATAAATTGCGTAAAAATTTTTATAGACTCATCAGCACCTATAGCAGAAAAAGTAGTTAATGAAATTTTTACTTCGTAACCAACACCTGCACATTCAATAATTAATGTTGTAGGATTTTTCTCAATTAGTTTACCGTTTAAATGTGATATCATGTTATGTCTTGTAAATATACTATGCTAGCGCGTTTGGATTAAATATTTATGAACCGCGCTAACGCTTGTTTATATCAAAAGCAATGCTTTTTCTTATTTATTTTGTGCATCTACAACGGCAACCTTCACCATATTAATTATTTCTCTAACTGAAGATCCTAACTGAAGAACGTGAATCGATTTTTTTAGTCCAACTAATACTGGTCCAATTGCATCTCCATCTGTCATTTCTTGCAATAGTTTATAAGCAATATTTCCTGCTGAAAGATTTGGAAAAATCAAAACATTCACTTGTTTATTCGCTAATTGTGAAAAAGAAAATTTCTCATTCATCAATTCATTATTCAAAGCGAAATTTGCTTGAAGTTCTCCGTCAACAACCAATGAAGGATAATTTGTATGTAAAATATCGAC